>JAPLOL010000173.1 GCA_026400735.1 Alphaproteobacteria bacterium
GCCGTGTGCGCAGGTTGCGCCACGGCTCCGTTCTGAAGCGAAGGCGGGCTGATAGCAAAAGGCCGCGGGCATGTCCATTGCTGGCGGGCTGCGTCAGGCTTAGCTTTTCCCCATGTCAAACAGCCCCTCAGACCGCTTCCGTGCCCGGATTTTGGAGGTTTTCCCGGCCCACGCCGCCCGGGAAGGCTGGACGGACACTGCCTTTAAGGCCGCCGTGGCCGAGGCGGGCCTGAGCGAGGGGGAGGCCGCCCTGGCTTGCCCGAAGGGCGCTTTCGACCTTTTCGACGCCTTCGCCGCCCGGGCTGACGAGGCGATGCTCGAGCGGCTGGAGGGTCTCGACCTCGCCGCCATGAAGATCCGCCAGCGCGTCCGCGCCGCGGTGCAAGTCCGGCTCGAAGCGCAGCAACCGTACAAAGAGGCCGCCCGCGCCATGACGCGCGCGCTTACCCGCCCCGATCGCGCGCCGGAAGCCGCGCTGAGAGCGAAGACAACGAAGCGACGTGGGCGTTTCTCGATGCGCGCATCGAGAACGTGATGCAGTTCGAGAAGTTCAAAGCACGATTGAAGCCCGTGGGCGAAGGCATGCAGAGCGCCATCGGCATCGCTGCGCGCTTTCGCTACGGCCGTTAATGCCGAGCAAAGCCGTCCTCGACGCCTTTGTCGCGCGCGTGATGTCAGGCGCGCACGCCGAAGCGATCGAAGAATTTTATACTGAAGACGCTTCGATGCAGGAGAATTTCGACCCGCCACGCGTAGGCAGGGACGTCCTTGTGGACGGTGAACGAAAGACACTCGCACGGTTCAAGTCTGTTCGCACATCAATCGTCGGCGCGCCGCTTGTGGACGGCGATGTGGTGATGATCAATTGGGTGTTCGAATTTGAGCACCTGGATGGCGCTGTGATGCGATTTGACGAGATCGCACGTCAAGACTGGTGCGGCGACAAGATCTGGCGCGAGCGTTTCTATTACGATCCTAAGAGCGTGAAGCCCGCCTCGCAATCATCGCCCGCGTAACCGCGCCACGGCCGCGTACGAACTCCATGGCAGGAGGACGCGACGCCATGAACCATCCAGCCTGCAGCGCCGAAGGCGTCGAAACGCATCCCGCTGGTCCGGGACAAGCGGTGTTTCTCTGCGTTTTTCACCTCATCGCCGGTGTAGTGGCGGCTCTACTTGCGGTCGGCGTCCTTGCATTCCTCTCGCGGCCGCAGTGAAGCGCTGAAATTTTCTCCATGCGCTGACATCATGGACGCGTGAGCGTATGGTCTCCGCACACGAACCTGTGTGGGAGGCGCTCTATGGCTGCTGCTCCGTTGCGGTTCATCGGTGCAGTGGCTTGGCCACTCACCATTTGGACCACTCTGTCTCATCTCGATGATCATGCCGCTGACGATTACGTCGAGCGAACCACTCCTATCATCGCAACAGCGGTGGCGTTTTGGTTGTGCTTCGTAGCGCTGATCGTATTCGCAAATCCCGCAGTGACGGCGATTGGCGGAACCTTCGATGGCGGTGAGCCGGTCGTTCAATTCGTCCGCCGCGTCCCAGGCAGCATTGTTGGCGTGCTATGGGTCTTTACGCCGGTGGTTTACGCGATTGGTTTTTGGCTGTTCGCATCGCGCGACGAGGCGTTTCCGCGGCCTTAGCTCGACTTGAGCTTTGTCACGTGTCCCATCTTGCGGCCGGCGCGCGTGTCGCGCTTGCCGTAAAGATGAAGCCGCACAGTCGGATCAGCCGCGAGTTGCGGCCAAGCATCCGCGTCTTCGCCAATGAGGTTCAGCATTTCGATCGCGGCGATGCGCGTCGTCGGCCCGAGAGGCCAGCCTGCAACCGCGCGAATGTGTTGCTCGAACTGTGAGGTCAGCGCGCCTTCGATGGTCCAGTGACCTGAGTTGTGAACCCGCGGCGCCATTTCGTTGGCGATGAGTGAGCCGTCCGGCATCACGAAAAACTCGATCGTCAGCACGCCGACATAGTCGAACGCTTCCAGCACGCGCTGCGCTGCGCCTTGTGCTTCGATGATGGTCGTCTCGCTGACGCCAGCGGGCAGCGTCGTCCGCGAAAGGATGCCGCCCGCGTGCTCGTTCTCATTGAGATCATAGAAGGCCACCGTGCCGTCTACGCCCCGCGCTGCGATGATCGAGACCTCGCGCTCAAAAGCGCAGAAGCCTTCCAGAATGCCCGGCGCGCCAAGCTTCGCGTACGCGCCTTGCGCATCCGCCGCCGTCTTGATCCGGATTTGCCCGCGCCCGTCATAGCCGAGCCGGCGTGTCTTCAGGATCGCGGGCGCGCCGATCTCAGCGATCGCCGCATCCAAATCTTCTTGCGAGGCAATCGCCTTGAATGGCGGCGTCGCAATGCCCGCGCTCAGGAAGTAGCTCTTCTCGTCGAAGCGATCTTGAGCAATCGCGAGCGCCATCGGCGACGGCGCAACGCGCGCGCCAGCGGCGATCAGAGCTTCGGCCGTCTCGGCTGGTACATTCTCAAACTCACTGGTGACGACGTGTGCGCGCCGCGCGAAGTTGGCGAGCGCGGCGTGATCGAGATAGTTTCCGATCACCGTCTTCGCCGCGACGCGCGAGGCGGGACTGTCCGGCTCATCCGTGAAGATGTGAACGTCAAATCCCAACTGCGCCGCAGCGATCGCGAGCATGCGGCCGAGTTGGCCTCCGCCTAGAATGCCGATCGTGCTGCCGGGTGGGAGCGGGCTCATGTCGGGCTTTCGGACACCGCTTCAGTTTGCGCGGCGCGGAACGCATCGACCCGCGATGCCAACGTTGCATCGTTCAGCGCCAAGATTTGCGCCGCCATGATGCCTGCGTTCGCTGCGCCCGCTTCGCCAATCGCCAGCGTCCCCACCGGCACGCCCTTCGGCATCTGCACGATGGAGAGGAGGCTATCGAGACCCTTCAAGTCCTTGCTCTTTACCGGCACTCCGAGCACCGGCAGCGGCGTCATTGAAGCCGCCATGCCGGGCAGGTGAGCCGCGCCGCCAGCGCCAGCGATGATGATCTTCAAGCCGCGCCCTTTGGCGCTGGTGGCGTAATCGTAGAGGCGCTGGGGAGTGCGGTGCGCGGAAACGACCTTGGCCTCGTACGCGACACCGAGCGCATCAAGCACTTCGGCGGCCGCCTTCATCGTATCCCAGTCGGACTTCGAGCCCATGATGAGCCCAACCTGTGGGGTAGCCATGTTTCGGCTGCTCCTAAAAAACGGCCCAGTAAATGAAGCCGCGAGCCCCGTCCAGTCCGCTCAGCGGGGCAGTTAAGGAGGCTTTTACCCAGAGGGCGCATCCCTGTGGGTAAAGATGCTGTTCAAACGCGCAAAACTCGCAAGCGAAACGAGCCAAGTCCTGCAAGGGCTGGGGCTGAATTCGCGCGACGTTTCCGAGGCTGGAATCGCAGCGCTGGAGCGACTCACCGCCGAGCTGGCGGAGCTGAAAGCCAAGCTGGAAGCCGCCGAAGCGCTGGCCGACCGCGATACGCTGGCGCCGGTGTTTAACCGTCGCGCCTTTCTGCGTGAGCTGCACCGGACCATGTCCGAGGTCGAGCGCTACAAGAATCCGGCCGCCGTCATTTACATTGATCTCGATGGCTTCAAGGCCGTCAACGACGAGTACGGCCACTCAGCCGGTGACGCCGTCCTGCGCCATGTCGGCTTGCTGCTGACTGACAGCGTCCGCGAGAGCGACATTGTCGGCCGCCTCGGCGGCGACGAGTTTGGTGTGATCCTCAATCGCGCGACGGCCGCCGAAGCCGCGACCAAGGCGCAATCGCTCAACGAGAAGATCAACACCAGCGCTATCCTCTACGCTGGCGTGCCGCATCGCATCCGCGCATCTGTCGGCGTCCACCCGATTGCGCTCGCTGAAGATCCCGAAACCGCGCTCGCGCGCGCGGACGAGGCCATGTACGCCGAAAAGCACGCACGCCGCGCTCAAGGCCAGGCGTTCGCCGGTTTCTAACGCTCGTTGTGGCTGAGTGATTCCATTTGCTGCTGCATGATCGAGCGTTCGGCCTCCGAAAACGCGCGGCGTGACGCAACCGGCAGAGATATGCCGTCATAGCCTCCGCGCGCGCCGCATGTCCCATGTGCGCAGCCGTAGTTCTCGTCATGCAACACCATCGCATCGCTCGTTCGCGTGATGGTCATCGTGCATTGTTCGGCGGGATCGGACGTCCCTTGCTCGCGATAGACGAGGGCCTCGCCTTCGACGTGAAACACTTCCGAGAAAGAGCATTCATGGCCGTTGTAAAACTCGAGGCCAATCTCCACGAGCGCCGACTGGTCGTCGATGCGCAGAACGTCCAGGACGTTGGTCGATTCAAATGTCTCGCCGCTTACAAGGCCATTCTCGAAGCGATCTTCGTACCTGCCGTCCCACTGTGCGGCGACATTCGTCGCTGCGGCAGCGCAGGCGCAGAGCGCGAGGATTAAGCCAAGAGGGATTGAGCGGCGCACTATAGCCGAACGCTGATCGCCAGCGCGCCGAAATCCTGCCGGCCGCCTTGCGTTTCGAACTCTTCCGTGCGCCACACATACGTGTAGGCAAGTCGCCAATCGCCCGCGCTGACCGCGAAGCCGGTTTGGAAGTCCGCGACGTACGGATTGCGGTCCACTGATGCGCTGTCCTCGAACGTGTTGCCATCGAGGAAGAGGTTGTGCGCGACAGCGCGGCCCTGCACGCCGGCGAAGACCTGCCAAGAGAATGGTCCGCCCGAGAAGTGCTCAATGCCGGCGAGCGATGGGCGCACGCGCGGCGGGCCGTAATCGTTGTCCAACCTCCAACCCATACGCACAGCAGCGCCGACCCGCGCTTCAGTGCGTAGCGTTCCGAGGGTCGCGCCAGCGCTTGGCGTCAAATCGAACTCAAGGCCGCCGATATCGGTCGAGAGTTGCGCCCACGGCGGACGCCAGCGGCGATCGAATGAAACCGCGAATGCGAGCTCGTCATGGAGTTGGCTGTCCCAGCCCTCCGGTGTCGGCGCGCCGAGGGCTTGGTGGATGCCACGTTGTGCTTCTTCGCCGAGCGCAGACGGGCCCGTCATGCCGATCTCGAGTTCGTACGTATCGAGATAGCGCGGCTCCAGATTGCCCGGCCGATCCTCTTCAGCGCCGACCATGATCTGCATGTAGAGCCAGCCCGCGTACGGATGCTGATCCGGCGGCGCTGGGTTGGCGCTGATATCTTCTGGCGTGAAGATCGATTGCCCGATCGCGATGCCCCAGAAATCTGGATCGCTGCCGGAGAAGGTGCGCGTCAGTCCGCGCGTTGGCGCGAGGAAGCCCGGCACTTCGTCAACTTGGCTGACATAGGCGAGCTTGATGCCCGACGTATAATTGCGGTCAGCGCCTGATGAGAGGCTGTCGTTTTCCACGACGATGGAAAAGACGCCGCTATTGCCTGCTTCCGCGTCCTGGGCGAGCGCTGCGCCCGGCGACATCGCGGCAAGCAGCGCCGCGCCACCAAGCCAATGCTTCAAGCGATGATGTCCGGCATCAGCCGATCCTCGATCCATTTGATCTGGTCCCTCAACACAAGCTTGCGCTTTTTTAGCCGGGCAAGCTGAAGCGCATCGCCACCGCTTTGCTCTTGGAGAGCAAAAATGGCGGAGTCGAGGGCGCGATGCTCCTCACGGTACTCCATGAGACGCGCCTTAAGCGCGCGCCGTTCTGGTGTATCGCTAATGTCGAAGCCGGTTCCGTCTTCGGAATCCATGTTGAAGCGTTCCGCGGTTCCACACGCAGCCCCGTGTGCGCGCGAATTTTCAGATAAGACACGCCTCTTAGGCGGTGTAAAGCCGCCAACGCGCGCGAATTTTTCGGCCAGAATCAGGCGGCGCTAAGAAAGTTTATTTTTGTTGATGATGTAACGAGACAACACAAAAAAACGGGAGCATCCTCAGACTCGCCCAAGCTAGAGGAGGTGCCTTAATGGCTATCGAGCAGCGGCTGCGCGAACTTGACGCGCGCCATCGGGATCTCGACATCATCATCAAAAGCGAAGCCCAGCATCCGTCCGTAGATGCGTCGCGGCTTACGGCGATGAAACGCCAAAAACTCAAGCTCAAAGAAGAAATCGAAAACCTCCGACAAGGCAGCGATCACCACTGATCCTCGTCCGCGAGAGCTTACAGGCGGCGCTCAATTCCAGAATGCGAAATTGAGCGCGCGCCTTAGCTTCGTCTTTCGCGCCTAGTGCGCACTGGGCGCGTTGGCCGCGTCCACCAATTCCAAATAGCGCCCGTAACCCTGCGCCTGCATCTCTGCGCGCGGGATGAAGCGGATGGCGCAGCTGTTGATGCAGAAGCGCTGCCCGCCGGAACCGCGTGGGCCATCGTCAAACACGTGGCCCAAGTGGGCGCCGCCTTGGCGTGAGCGCACCTCGATGCGGCGCATGCCCATCGTGTAGTCCTCGCGCATGACGATGTTGTTCGGGTCAACCGGGCGCGTGAAGCTCGGCCAGCCTGAGCCGCTGTCATACTTGTCGGTCGAGACAAACAGCGCCTCGCCGGTGCGGGCTTCCACGTAGAGCCCCGCCTCGTGATTGTTCCAATACTGATTGTCGAACGCCCGCTCCGTCCCGCCCTGGTCCATGACCCAATTGCGCAAGCGCTCCAGCGCCGATGGTGAGCGCTGTTCTGTCTGGGCGGCAGGCGCTGCGGTGCGCTGCTGGGCATAAGCATAGACGGCAGCGCCGCCAACGAGAGCGACAGCGGCGAGGAGGGCGGGGATGAGTTTCATGGGGCTAGGCTCCGGGTTCGAAGCGTATACGGCTGACCTGTCGCGCTGGTTGCGTGAAACCGCAGCCGGCTTTCTGACGTATAACGCAGCATGATCCGACGCGCATTCCTCGCAAGCCTGCTGTTCCTGGCCGCTGCCTGTTCACCCGAACCATCGTCCGCTCAACAGCCCCGCCAAGCCCCGTTGCCCGCCGCCCAGCAAGAAGCGGTGTTCGCGGGTGGTTGTTTCTGGTGCATGGAGCACGACATGGGCGCGCTGCCCGGCGTGACCTCGGTGATGAGCGGCTACACCGGCGGACGCAACGCCAACCCGACCTACGAAAACCATCCCGGTCATTTCGAAGCTGTTCGCGTGCGGTTCGATCCGAACGTGATCACCTACCGCCAATTGGTAGATCGCTACTGGCAGTTCACCGACCCCACCGACAATGGCGGTCAATTCTGCGATCGCGGCTCAAGCTATCGGCCAGCGATCTTCGTCACGCCCGCACAACGCGCGGACGCAGAAGCCAGCAAAGCGGCGGTGATTGCGGGCGGCCACGTGAACGGCACGGTGATTACGCCCGTCCTCGATCTCGGCCCATTCACCGAGGCGGAAGAATATCATCGCGACTACGCGCGACGAAACCCAGCCCACTACGCCGCGTACCGCGCAGGCTGCGGTCGCGACGCGCGCTTAAGGGAAGTTTGGCGGCGTTAGCCTTCGTCGCTGGTCGCAGGCTCTTGCTCATACGTCTCTGACGGCACGGTTTCCTGCGCCGACTTCAGCGTCTTCGCTTCAGCCTTGGCGTTGCGCTTGTCGGCCCGCGCCTTCGCGGCGGCGGCTTCCGACACCACAGCGTCGAGCTCGATCTGGCTGCAGAGGCCGATCGTCACCGGATCGACCGGTTTGATCTGCGAGCTATTCCAGTGCGTGCGGTTGCGCACTTGTTCGATCGTCGCCTTGGTCGTGCCGATCAGCTTCACGATCTTGGAGTCCGGCACTTCCGGGTGGTTCTTCAAAAACCAGTTGATCGCGTCCGGACGATCCTGGCGGCGCGCGATTGGGGTGTAGCGCGCGCCCTTCTTCTTCACTTGCGGCAGGTCGATGCGCTTTTGCTCAAGCGGCTTCAGCACGTACGTTTCTTCGCCTTCGCCCTTGGCGATCTCTTCGCGAGAGAGGAAGCCGCCGGCGATTGGGTCAACGCCGCGAATGCCCTTGGCGACGTCTTCGTTGGCGATGCCTTGCACTTCCAGCGGGTGCAGGCCGGTGAAATCGGCGACCTGCTTGAAGGTGAGCGAGGTGTTTTCGATGAGCCAGACGGCGGTCGCCTTCGGCATCAGCACGTTCGAGGTCATGGGGAGGCTCCAGATACGCAAAAGCGCCCGGCGTCGTCGCCAGGCGCTAGCCATGTGGTGCAACGGGCTGACGCATCCGGGCGCGGACGAAGTCAGTTGAGGGCGATATAGCGCCGAGGTTGGCGGAAGGGAAGGCGGGATTCGGGTGACGGACATGAGAAATCGCACTTAATTGGCGGGGCGCTAAACGCTGGCGGGGGCCATGAGTCCATTCGAATTCTTCTTCTCGCTGTTCGGCTTGATCCTTGGCCTTGCAATCGCGACCGTGATCGGCGGGTTAAGCGATCTCTATCGCCAGCGAGAGAAGGTGAAGACCGGCTGGCTGACGCCGATGCTGGCGCTGTTCGTGCTGTGCGATCTGAGCACGCTTTGGGTCAATGCGTGGACGGGGCTGCGCGACATTCAAGTTGCTTACGGCCCATTCTTCTCAGCCCTAATCATAGCGGGCATCTACTTCTTCGCCGCCTCGATGGTGTTTCCCAAGGTGGCGAGCGACTGGCCATCGCTCGACGATTACTACATGAGCCATCGCCGTTTCGTGCTGGCTGGCGCGATGGCGGCGAACTTGGGTCTGGGCATCATACACGGCGCGACCAGCCGAGACTGGACGTCGTTCGCGCATGACACGTTCTTGCAAACGGACGCGACCCTCGTCTGGTGGATCCTATTGACGGTGATGCTCGTCATCTCGCGCAAGAGCGTGCATCTCATTGGATTGGGTATCTTGTTGCTGGGCAGCGTCTTCGCGCTCGTCAAGGATTGGGGCGGCGCATGACCGCGTTCGAGTTCTTCTTCAGCTTCTATGGCCTGCTGCTTGGCTTCTCCGTCGCTGAGCTAGTCGGCGGCTTCGCGCGCGTTCTGCACGAGCGCAAGCACGTGCGTTTCGGCGCGCTAACGCCGCTGCTTGCCATCTTCGTCGCCATGGATATCGCGACCTTCTGGGTGCAAGCCTGGGTGATCTTCCGCAATGCGCCGTTCAACTTCGCGCTGTTGGTGCTCGGTCTCGTCGTCGCCAGCGTCTTCTACGTCGCCGCCACCTTAGTTTTTCCGCGCGACATCAAAGCCTCGCCAGCGCTCGACGATCATTTCTGGCAGCAACGCAGCCTGATTTTGCTCTGCGTGCTCGGCGCCAACGTGTTGATGATCGGCCTCGTGTTCGCTGTCGCCGGTCCAAACGGCGAACTCCAAGCCGTGCTTGGCCAGCGCTGGTACGGCACCGTTTTCTTCGTCACGCTAACATCGATCGCCGCCTTTGTGCGCGGCCGCACGCCAATGCTCGCGCTGCTGGGCGCGCTCGTTCTCTATCACGGCTACAATGTCTCGCTGGCCGTCATCTCCCTTGTCGAGAGGGGAGGTTGGTCGCTTCTACAGGCGCCGGCAGTCGCGCCATGAGCGCTTGCGCTAACAATTTGGGGGTTGCCATGTTGCGCCGGACCATCTTTTCAGCGCTCGCCGCGTTCTCGCTCACCGCCTGCGCCGCGACGCAAAGCGCGGAGCGCTACGACGTCATCATCGCGGGTGGGACTGTCTATAACGGGTCCGGCAGCGCGCCTTTCGTCGCTGACGTGGCAATCCGCGGCGATCGCATCGCGGCCATCGGCAATCTAGCCGGCGTTCCCGCCGCCCAGCGCATTGACGCTCACGGCATGGCCGTGTCGCCAGGCTTCATCAACATGCTGAGCTGGTCGACGGAATCGCTCATCGAAGATGGCCACTCGCAAAGCGACATCCGCCAAGGCGTGACGTTGGAAGTGATGGGCGAAGGCGAGTCCATGGGGCCGATCAACGACACCATGCGCGCCGAGATGATCAGGCAGCAAAGCTACATTCACTACGATCCGACTTGGACGACGCTCGCGGAATATCTCGATTATCTTGTGACGCAGGGCATCTCGACCAACGTGGCCAGCTATGTCGGCGCGACCACAATCCGTGTTCACGAGGTTGGCTACGCCGATCGGCCGCCAACGCCAGAAGAGTTGGCGCGTATGCAAGAGTTAGTGCGTCAAGCCATGCGTGATGGCGCCCTGGGCGTTGGCTCGTCGCTGATCTACGCGCCAGCGTTCTACGCGCACACGGACGAACTCACCGCGCTGGTCGCCGCCGCGCACGAATACAACGGCGGCTACATCTCGCACATCCGCTCCGAGGGCGACCACTACCTTGAAGCGCTCGACGAACTCATCACCATCGCCCGCACCACCGGCGCTCGCGCGCAGGTCTACCACTTGAAGCCAGCGGGCGAGGCGAACTGGCATTTGTCCGAGGCCGGCCTCGCGCGTCTCGACGCTGCGCGCGCTGAAGGGCTCGATATCACCGCGGACGTTTACACTTACGTCGCCGGCGCAACGGGTCTCGACGCAGCGATGCCGCCTTGGGTGCAGGAGGGTGGCCACGACGCGTGGGTCGCGCGCCTTCGCGATCCAGCGATCCGCGCCCGCGTGCTTGCAGAGATGCGCGCGCCGCCGCAGGGATGGGAGAACTTATATCGGCTCACACGCGGTCCGCAGGATGTCATCCTCATCGGCTTCCGCAATCCGGCGCTGCGCCAATATACGGGCCAAACGCTCGCCCAAGTCGCCGCCGCGCGCCACACGAGCCCGGAAGACACGATCATCGATCTCGTCATCGAAGATAATTCGCGCGTCGACACCGCTTACGTGCTGATGAGCGAGGAGAATCTCGAACGCAATTTGCGTTGGCCCTACACGATGCTCGGCTCCGACGCCGGCTCGATGGCGCCGGAAGGCGCATTCCTCCAATTCAACCCGCACCCGCGCGCCTACGGAAACGTTGCGCGTTTTCTCGGACGCTACGTGCGCGAGCGGCGCGTGATGCCATTGGAAGAAGCGATCCGCCGCCTGACCAGTTTACCGGCTCAATCCATCGCCATCCGCGAACGCGGATTGCTGCAAGCTGGCTACTACGCAGACGTTGTCGTTTTCGATCCAGCGACCATCTCCGATCATGCGACGTTCGCCGAACCGCACGCATACTCAACCGGCGTGCGCGACGTGTTCGTCAACGGCGTCCAAGTGCTGCGCGATGGCGAGCATACGGGCGCAACGCCGGGGCAAGTCGTGCGGGGGCCAGGCTGGACGGGCTGGAACCACTAGCGGGAACAGTTCTGGTCAAACGTCGGTTCTCCTCGAAAGGAGATCGACATGGCCGAGCCGCGCCAACCAGATAGCGAGAAGAATGCAAAGACCGGCGTCGAGCCCGGTTCAACGCCAAACACGCCCGGCCCCAAAGGCGGCGATCGTCCTGTGCCGGAAGAAGATGTTTTCGGCGGCGCCGAGCGCGTCCGTAAAGGCAAAGACGTAAGTTCGCCTAACGCTAAGCCTTAGGTGGTCAGCACGATCTTGCCGGCGTGTTCTCCGCCTTGAAGGCGCGTGAGTGCTTGTTCGGCTTCGTTTAGCGTAAACGTCGAGTCGATCACCGGCTTCACGCGACCCGCCGCAAGCCATGGCCAAACATTGCGCTCAACCGCCGCCGCGATCCGCGCCTTTTCCTCAACGGCGCGAGAGCGCAGCGTTGAGCCTGTGAGCGTCAGCCGCTTCAGCATCATCCGCATCAGATTGAGCTGCGCCGTCGGCCCTTGTAGAAACGCGATCATCACCAAACGTCCCTGATCCTTCAGCACGTCCAAGTTCTTCTGAATGTACGGCCCGCCAACCATGTCGAGCACGACGTCAGCGCCGCCAAGATCGCGGACCACCGTCTCCCAATCCTCAGTGCGATAATTGATGCCGCGATCGGCGCCGAGGCTTTCGCAGAGCTTCACCTTGCTCGTATCGCCCGCCGTCGCGAACACGCGCGCGCCAAAAGCCTTGGCCATCTGGATCGCCGTCGTGCCGATACCGGACGTGCCGCCATGTACGAGCAGCGTCTCATCCTGCTTCAGCGCCCCGCCTTCAAATACGTTGGCCCAAACGGTGAAGACCGTCTCCGGCAACGCCGCCGCTTCAACCATCGACAGCCCAGCCGGTATCGGCAGCGCTGCGCCTTCGTGCGCCACGGCGTATTCGGCGTAGCCACCGCCGGCCAGCAGCGCCGTCACCTTGTCGCCAACGTGCCAACGGCTGACGCCGTGGCCCACTTCCACGATTTCGCCAGCAGCCTCCAATCCTAGGATGGGTGAAGCCCCAGGCGGGGGCGGGTAGAGCCCGGCGCGCTGCATCAGATCCGGTCGGTTCACGCCAGCCGCCTCAACGCGGATCAAAATCTCATGGTCGCCGACCTTTGGCACGTCGTCGGTAATCAGGGAGAGCGGCTTATCCGGCGCGTGGATGACCCGTTTCATCGTCGACGGCTTGAGCACGCGCCTCTCCCTTAACTGAGCTGAGATTGCAGCTATACTCCTCTAGAGGAGATTGGCCCATGATCGATGATGATCCATTTGCGCCGCCGGTGAAGAAGGCGGTTCCGCTTGAGCAGCAATTGGAAGTCGCTTCGATCGACGAGCTCGAATTCCGCATTCAAAAGCTCAAAGCTGAGATCGCACAGTGCGAGGAGGCGATCACAAAGAAGCGCGCGCAACGCGAGGCAGCGGATTCCGTGTTCGGATCGCGTCCGTCTTAACCCATTCCGTTTCGTTATCGACTATGACCGGCCCGCGCCTTGCGACCCTCAAAGCCTCATGACCGATACGAACCAAACTTCCCCCCTGAAGGTGTCTTTCGACGCTAAGCGCGCGATTGATTTCGCCCGTTCGGAGCTTTTCGAGCGCACCTTCTAACGACCCGCCTTATGCAGGTCGCGTCCTGGCTGCTCGTTCAACGCGCGGTGCGCGACGGTGAGATCCAGCTGGCCGAAGCTTCGACCGAAAAATATCGCCTCATCTCGCGCGAGCCGCAGCCAACCACGAGCTTTGCAGGTAGCGACGAGCTGCCAGAGGCGCTTAAGGCTCTTATCATCCGCGGCGGCGCTATCTTCGAACGCGTCCGCCGTCTCGACGAGACTATGTACGACAACAGCACTGCCGCACCGGCGAATGCCGTTGGCAACCAAATGGCGCGGCTGACGGAAGCATTCATGCGCTGAAGCCGGCGCGCTTGGGGCACGCGCCCCAACGGATAGTCACATGCTGGCGCAGATTACGTCGTATTGGAGCGGGCTAACCAAAGCGCAGCGCTTTGCTGCTGGCGTTGCCGCAGGCGCCATGCTGAGCGTCTTCAGCGCGGTGCTTGCGACAACGCTGGAATCTGAGCTCGGCGTTCGCGCACCCTCGATGTCGTTCCTATTGAGCGTCATCCTGGCGGCGATTTGGTTTGGCCGGCGTGTCGCGCTTGTTACCGCGGTGTGCGCGTTCTTTGTCTACAACTTCTACCTCGTCGAGCCGCGCTACACATTTGGGTTCGCCGGCTTCGAGGACGTCTTCACGCTTCTCGTCTTCATTAGCGTTGCGCTTTTGATCGGCACCATGGCTGGAAACCTTCATGATCAGCGCGAACGTGCGCAAGGTCAGGTTCGTGTGCTTTCCGGTCTCTTCACGGTCAGTCGCTCCATGGCTGAATGCACGAGCGAGCGGGAGGCTCTTGAGCGATTGGCCTCAGGCGCCCGCGAGGTCGTGGCGGAGGATGTTGTTGTGTATGGCGAGGATGGCGCTGGCATCGGTGCGCCAGCCCCGCCAGATTCCGATGACGTGCTTTCAAGGCCTTGGCAGCGTGAAGAAGTAAGCGCCGAAGGCGAGCGTGTTGCGGTGCTCGCCTGGAAGCGCGCCGAGAAGACGCCAGGGGCCGAGCAGGAGATCGCAGTCCGTTTGCTGGTTGAATTGGCGCGCGTAGCGATTGAGCGCACGCGCGTCGTTCAACGCCGCGTCGAGATGGACACGCTGGCGGCCACCGAGCGTTTGCGTACGGCGCTGCTTTCATCGATTTCGCACGATTTCCGCACGCCGATCTCAACTATCCTCACGTCGGCCTCCAGCTTGCGCGACTTCGGCCACCAATTCCCGCCAGCGACGTCAACAGATTTGCTGGTGACCATCGAAGAAGAAGCGGAGCGCCTTAACCGCTTCGTCGGCAACGTCCTCAACATGACGCGCCTTGAAGCGAACGTCGTGAAGCCGCGCGTCGAATGGATCGACCCGTTGGAAATTATCGAGGCCGTGCAGCAGCGTCTCGCCAAGCGCGTGCTGGAAGATAATCTCGTTATAACGACTCCGGCTGCTGTGCCCTCTATCTTTGTCGATCCGCTTCTGCTTGAGCAGGCGCTCATCAACGTCATCGAGAACTCGCTCGTGCACGCGTCTGGCGGCAAGCTTTATATCGGCGCGGACTACGGCGAGACCAATGTTCGTATGTGGGTTGAAGACGAAGGACCTGGCGTGCCGGAAACGGATCTAGCTCGCATATTTGACAAGTTTCACCGGCTCGATGGCTCGCGCAACACGCAAGGCGTTGGCCTTGGGTTGGCGATCACGAAGGGATTTGTCGAAGCGATGAAAGGCGAGGTGAGCGCAACCAGTCCGGTGCGAGACGGCCGCGGCCTGCGCGTCGAGTTTACGTTTCCCATCCAAGCTGAGCTGGTGACGGCATGACGCTCTCACGCTTGCTTGTCGTTGATGATGAGCCCCAAATTGTTCGCGCACTGAAGCCCGGCCTGCTCGCGGCAGGCTACGACGTTGAAGCTGTCGGTACTGCGCGTGAGGCCCTAGACGCTGTCGCGCAGCGTGCATTTGACGTGTTGATCGTTGATCTCGGTCTGCCTGATATGGATGGCAAAGATCTGATCGCACGCGTGCGAGAATGGGCGGATACGCCTGTTATTGTGCTTTCAGCGCGTGATGCTGAAGACGAAAAGATCGCCGCGCTCGACATTGGCGCCAACGATTTCGTCAACAAGCCTTTCAGTATTGGCGAGTTGATGGCGCGTCTGCGCGTCGTCATGCGCTCGCGTGCAAATACGCCGGCGCCATCGGACACCGTGCGCGTCGGGCATCTTGAAATCGATTTCAATACACGCGGGATGATCGTCGCCGGCAAAGCCGTGCGCGCTTCCCCCCGCGAGATGAAGCTGCTGCGCGCATTCACGCAGCGTCCCGGCGCCGTGCTCACGCACAAGCAAATCGTCACCGCAGTGTGGGGCGCTGATAGTGTCGTTGAAGCGCAATTCGTGCGCGTGTTGATCGGCAATCTGCGTCAGAAGGTCGAGAAAGATCCCACGCGCCCGGCCTTGATCATCACCGAACCCGGCATTGGTTATCGCCTCGCCGAACCACTTGATGAGTCAGCCGCGCAGAATTGAGCGCTACGCTTCCGTGCAAAAAACTGCGCGATAACATTGGTATAATAAAGTTTGCGGCGGAGTAATCGCCGCCGCGTTGCTACCCTGAAGTCCACAAAGTGTCGTTTGTCAGAAATGCGAACGAAGCAAAACGGATAGGGTTTGGGGGCATGAAGAAGCTCGTAAAATCTGTAGCGGCGGTAAGCGCCGCATTGATCGCAACGACGCAGCAAGCGTCCGCTGAAGTAACGCTCTGGGTGTTGGGTGCGGCGCGCCATGGCGATCCGCATCGCGCGCCGCACAGAGACGGCTTCGGCTTCAATCATGGCCGCGGACATGGCGGGCACGGTGGCCATGGCCGCGGTGGCGGTTTTGGACATCACGGCGATGCAGGCGGCGGCAGTAGTGGCGGCGGCGTGCCGTCTGCCCCGGAGATCGACGTCAGCCAAGCTGCCGCCGCGATCATTATTGTGCTGGTGGCGTTTCTGCTGATCCGCGAGATTTATCTCCGTCAGCGTCCGCAACTAGTTTGAGCCCCCAGCGCCGCGCGTGATGAGCTCGAAATGAACGCGGCTATCAGCAGCGCAGACTTTCGTGTCATCACGCGCGGCGTAATACTTTCGCTGGTGTTGTTGGCGGAAGTGGTCGCCATCGACGGCGGCTACTCATTCCGAAGCGCCGTCGTGGGCGACGCGCCTCTCTGGCAGTTCGTCAACGAGACGCTCCAGGCATTTATCTACGCGGCGCTGTACGCCGGTATGGCATTTTGCGTGTTGGCGTTGGCGCACGGCCGCGAGGTGTTGTCCGCTTGGGTCGGGGCGAGCGGTGGCCACATGTGGTTGCCTTGGTTCATCCGCCAATCGACCCTGTTTGCACTCATTCTCTTTATCTTGCCCTGGATCGAGACTGGCGCTGAGCATGCGCCATGGACGCTCTTCAGCATCTGGGTCTTTGCCTGCGTGAGCATGAGCGGGTGCGCGGCGCTAGCGATCGCGCCTCTATCGTTCTGGCGTGAGCAGGGCGCCAAGCATGCTCCCAATGCCGTGGCTGCGTTGGTGGCGGGCATATCCATCTACGCCGCCGTGAACCTCTCGCGCGAGAGTTGGAGCATGCTGGCCGATGCAACGCTCGGCGCCTCCCACTGGATTTTGAGCGCTTACGAGTCGAACGCGTTCGCTGACGAGAGTTCACGCATTCTTGGCGCTGGCGATTTCAAGGTGGTCATCGATGCGCCATGCGCCGGATACGAGGGCATGGGTCTCGTCCTCGGCGTGCTCGGCTTTTACATTTTCGCTTTCCGCAGAGAGCTTCGCTTCCCCCACGCGCTGGCGTTGTTGCCAATCGGTGTTGCCGCAATTTGGCTGCTGAACGCGCTGCGCCTGGCGCTGTTGGTCAGCATCGGCGCACACATATCGCCAGATCTCGCGCTACAGGGCTTCCACTCGCAAGCCGGGTGGATCTTCTTTCTGCTCGTGACCATTTCGCTGATGTTCATCGCGCACAGGACCCCAGCCTTGCGCGCTGGCGATCATGCGGCCGCGCCACGCGACCCCGCCATCAAATTGGCCGCAGCGTTGCTGATCCCGTTCGCGGCTTTGATGGCGTCGCGCATTGCTGCGTCTATCTTCGGCGAGGGGCCGAACTGGCCTGCCGTCCTTGCGATCGCGTTGCCCGCGGCCGCGCTGATCATTTACCGCGCCGAAATTGGCCGTCAGTTGGGGCGCGTCACCTTAGAGCCCGTCGCACTCGGAGCAGCCGTCGGCGCGTTCTGGATCGTCACGCACAGCTACGATCCCTCGGGCTACACACTTGGCCGTTGGCTCGAACTCCAACCGGCGCCAGCCGCTGGCGCGTGGATCGTTCTCCGCGTCATTGGTTTTGCGCTCATCGTGCCGTTCGCGGAGGAACTGGCGTTTCGCGGCTACCTGCATCGCGCGCTCATTGGCCGCCGTTTCGAGAAGGTGGCGCCGCACACATTCAGCTGGCTCGCGTTCGTGGTCACGACGGTGCTGTTCGGCCTGCTTCATCAGAGATGGCTGAGCGGAGCAGTGGCCGGCGCGGTGTTCGCAATCGCGCTCTATCGCTCCAAGAGCCTTGCGGGCCCGATCACGGCACACGTTGGTCGCCAACGCCGTGATCGCCTTCTACGCGGTCGCGCTGGAGCATTGGGACCTGCTTTGAACCCAAACAAAAAGAGCGCCGGATTGCTCCGGCGCTCTTGAACTTGTCAGCTCAGAGGGAAGGCTCAGCCTTCCTTCTTCTTCATGAAGCCGCCGAACTTGTCGTTGAAGCGCGACACGCGACCGCCGCGATCGAGCAGCGTTTGGTTGCCGCCGGTCCAGGCCGGGTGCGACTTCGGGTCGATTTCCAGCGCCAGCGTGCCGCCTTCTTCGCCGTAGGTCGAACGGGTCTTGAAGGTCGTCCCGTCGGTCATGGTGACCGTGATGAAGTGGTAGTCGGGGTGGCCTTGCTCTTTCATGACCCTGGAATCCTGCGCGCCCCCATGCCGGGGGAGAAAATTGGAAGCGGGGCTGATAGCCTAAAGGTCTCAGGATCGCAAGGGAGGCAGGGGGAGCCGATGCTTGTTGTTTTCTTTCTTTTCCTAATGTTGCTGGTGCCTATCGCTGTCCCACGCTTCTGGATGGTGCTGTTCGCCGGAGGGTTGAGCGTTGGGCTGCTTTTCTTCTTCCACTGGAATGCTTTAACCGCGGACCCGAGCGCCGCGCCGTCCATCTTGGATATGCTCGTCCCGGCGCTGCGGGACGGAGGCATCTATACGATAGTTAGCGCTGCCATTTATGGGGTGAAGCGGTTGTTTGTGCGGGCCGAGCCGCGAAAGCCGTCCAACATTGATTGAGTGGGGTGGGCATGATCTGGCTGATTTTGGCGGGTTTGAGCGGAACGGTGGTGGTCGGGGTCGCTGCCTGGGCCCGCGGAGAGCGCAAGAAGGTCGAGACTGAGGCCGCCCAACGGCGGGAGCGGGCCCGCCTGCAAACCGAAGAAGCGCAACTTCTGGCCAGGCTCCAGCGGGAGAAGGGCGAGAGCTGATGGCCATCGCTGGCTACTCAGGCACGCCGCTCGCCAAGAAACTCGGCTTCAAGCTGGGCGAACCGCTTTGGGCATCGGGCATGCCGGCGTCGGTGAAGAAGGTCATCGATAAGGAAGCCGGCCCTCGCTACCTCGCGCGGCCCACGAAGGCGCTCGCCGCGGCGGCCTCAAGCTTGTGATCCGAAAAGCTCTACGCTGACGCGGCGCCTTCCGCCGTCGCCTTAGGCGCTTTCATCGGCGGCGCTTCTGGCACCAAGCGCAGCAGAAGCGGGTTCATTGCGATCGAGACGATCGCCGCCGCGAGGATGAGATTGTACGTCTCACGCGACATCACTTCGAGCTGCAGTCCAAGGCCAGCCAGCACGAACGAGAATTCGCCGATTTGCGCCAGACCAAGCGCGACCAACAAGCTCGAGCGCATCGGTTGCTTCAATATCCGCATCATGACGTAGGCAAGCGCACCTTTGCCAAGAATAACCACGGCGATTATGGCGGCGACGGCCAACGGTTCGCGCAGCAGCACACCCGGGTCGAACAGCATCCCAACCGCGACAAAGAACAGCACGGCGAACGTATCGCGCAGTGGCAGCGAGTCTTCGGCCACCTTGTGCGAAAACCGCGAGCCATTCAGCGCTAGACCGCCGAGGAACGCGCCAAGCGCAAAGCTCGCGCCAAACCAGAAGTACGCCGCCCAGGCGACGCCTAGCGCCAGAGACAGTGTTCCCAGCGACAGCAGCTCCCGCGACTTCGCGTGTGCGATCTGAACGATGAGCCAGGGAAAGAAGCGTCCGCCGATCACCAGCATCAGCGCGATGAAGATCGCAATTTTGGCGAAGGTGATGCCGAGCGCAAGCAGCAGGGCGCTAATCGAGACGTTCGCCTCGTCCGCCGCCATCGCTGATACGATTGCCGGCAGCACTACGATGGCGAGCACGATCAGCAAGTCTTCGATCAGCAGCCAGGAAATGCCAATCCGACCTTCTTCGGTTTTGAGCGCGCGTTTGTCCTCCAAAGCGCGCAGGAACACGATGGTGCTCGCGATCGACAATGAAGCGCCGAGCACAAAGCTCTCCACTGGCGCCATGCCAAGCAGCAGGCCGGTGGCGTAGCCGACCGCCCCGGCCGCCAGTGTGTGAACCAGCGAGCCCGGCACAGCGACCCAGCGCACCGACCAGATATCCTCGATTGAGATTTTGAGCCCCACGCCGAACATCAGCAGAATGACGCCGATCTCGGAGAGCTGCAGCGCCAGTTCGGTGTTGCCGGTAAAGCCCGGCGTGTAGGGGCCGACGGCAAGCCCTGCGAGCAAGTAGCCGACGATAGGCGAGAGCCGGATCCGCGAGGCGATGAATCCGAGGACAAACGCCAGCACGATCGCGGCCACCAGGGTCGTGATCAGGGCGTACTTGTCTTCCATTCGCGTGGGGCTCCCTCCCGTGTGTCCAATAACGCACACCGGCGCGCTCGCGCGCAAGGCGAGCTTTGGATTTTGTATGTTGTGAGGAACTACTGAGCGCGCGCCACGTTTTTGCCTCATCGGACTGGGGTCCGAATGGGTTGATGAAAATGGCTTACGAAGCTTCACTGAATTCCGACGCGGCCGTGGCGCCTGCCACTTTCCGCCGCGACGAACGCTTTGCGGTTCTCTTTGGTGGCGCAGCTGTAGGCATCGCCGCCGGCTTCGGCATCGCCATGGCGCTCGGCCGCGCTAATGATTGGGCCATGTACGCCGCGATCCCGTTCTTGCTGATCGCTTCTTACTTCGCCGTCGCTACTCTTCGCGACGCCGTCGATCGCCGCGCAATCGGTTGCTCGATCGCTGCCGCGATGGTGGTGCTGTCGCTGCTCGCTTGGCCCGCTATGGCTGTCCTTTTCCCGATGTCAGCGCCGCAATTCTGGATCGCGCCGGGCGCCGGCATGGTGTCGATGCTCTTGCTGGCGTCCTGCTGGACCGGCACGCACGGCGCATCCTACCGGCTGATGGGTGAGGCGGCCTCGCTCTGCCTGATCGTCGGCTTCCTCGGCTTTAATACGCTGATGGCCTAAAGGCCGACGCTCGCCGTCGCCTCTGCTTGACGCTTTGCCAACGCTTGCGGCGAAAAGCCTTCAACGCTCTCGGCAAACATGCGACCGAAGTTCAACTCCGCGCGCAGATGCAGGAACGCCGCGCCCAATCCGATTGCGGCGCGATCCATGAACACGAACTCGCGCGGGATTAGCACCGGGCCGAGCGTCTTCAGGCGCTTTCGCACCTCAAACGCCTCGCGTCGCCCGTACTCAGCCGGCGGCACATTGTCGGCGATCGTGCGCACGCGATCTTCGAGCAGGGGCCCATAGATAAAGCGCGCCCACATCGTCAGCGCCTCGATCAACTCCTTATTGAGATTCTTAAAGCCCCAAATCTCGTAAGAGTGCGCCACCTGCGCCATGTCCTCGGCCTTCAAGCCGCGCCACAAGCCCACGACGCCTTCCAGAAATCGCGCAGGAAAGATGCGGACGCAGCCGAAGTCCAAAAGCTGTAAGCCTTCGGCATTCTCCGTCAGCGCGTAATTGCCCAGATGCGGATCGCCGTGAATGACGCCGTAATGCGTCATCGGTCCCCACCAGGCTTTGAACAGAAGCTCAGCGATCCGGTTGCGCGTCTCCTGCGGCTCATCCAACCAATGCATCAACCCACGACCCTCAAGCCACGTCATGGTTAGCAAACGTTTGCTGGAAAGCCCTTCCAGCGGCACAGGCGTTTGAATGCGCGGCTCATCCGCCAGCATCAGCGCAAAGAGCCGCATCTGCTTCAGCTCACGCTCGTAATCCAATTCCTCGCGCAACCGCTCGCCAACTTCTAGGATCGCCTCGGATGAATCGATCGAGCCATCCATATTCTTGAAGAGGCCAAGCAACGTCTTCAGCTGACCCAAGTCAGCCTCAACCGAGCTCGCCATGTCCGGATACTGAAGCTTGCACGCGAGCTTGCGCCCATCATGCGCTGTCGCACGATGCACTTGTCCGAGCGATGCCGCAGCCGCCGCCTCACGCTCAAACGACGCAAACTTGGTTTCCCAATCTTCACCAAGTTCAGCCCGCATGCGCCGCTGCACGAACGGCCACCCCATCGCCGGCGCATGCGCCTGCAGTTTGCGAAATTCTTCCGCGTAAGCCTGGGGGAGGAGATCAGGAATTGTTGAAAGCAGCTGTGCTACTTTCATCAACGGGCCTTTGGAGCGGCCCAAAGCCTGGCGCAGCAATTTCGCCAACGCTTGTTGATCGGCCCCAGTCACGCGCGCGGCTACTGCGCCCGATAAATTGGCGCCAACGCTTGCTACGCGCCCGATGCGCGCAGTGATGCGGTTGCGTTCCGGGTCTTTGGCGTCGCTCATGCGCGGGGGATCGTGGTGAACACAGCGTTTATGTAATGCCTACGAGGCCTTACGATAATCGCGTTTCGGTGTGCCATTTTAACGCGACCTGAACACCTCATCCGTAAGGTCCCACCCAACGTCAGCGTTTCCGTCAGAGAAACGCGTCGGTTTGGTTGGTGGTGATACATGGGTAAGACGATCCTCATCGTCGATGACGATCCGGCGCAGCGTCGCTTGTTGCAAGCGGCCGTTGAGCGCAATGGTTTCCTGACACGTGCAGCTGAGAACGGCGCCCAAGCGGTAGAGGCCGTCGAGAAGCACGCTGATATCGATATCGTGCTCCTAGATCTCGTTATGCCTGGCATGACGGGCCAAGAAGCCTTGAAAGAAATTCGTCAGCGCCGCGGCGATCTGCCCGCGATCGTGCTGACTGCTTCAGGCGGCATCGACACGGTCGTGCAAGCCATGCAAGCGGGCGCGAGCGACTTCTTCGTGAAGCCGGCTTCGCCAGAGCGCATCATGGTTTCGATCCGCAACGCGCTCGAAATGTCGAACCTGAAGACCGAAGTCGTGCGCATGAAAAAGCGCGTCGCCGGTCAGCTCTCGTTCGATGACATGGTCGCCAACGCCGTCGCGATGGCGCCGGTTGTGCGCATGGGAAAACGCGCCGCTGCTTCAAACATTCCGGTGCTGATCACCGGTGAAAGCGGCGTCGGCAAGGAAGTTCTCGCCCGCTGCATTCAAGGCGCGTCTGAGCGCGCTGGCCGTCCCTTCGTGACCGTCAACTGCGGTGCGATCCCGGAGAACCTGGTTGAGTCCATTCTCTTCGGCCACATGAAAGGCAGCTTCACGGGCGCGACCGACAACCACGCCGGTAAGTTCGTCGAAGCCCACGGCGGCACGCTCTTCCTCGATGAGGTCGGCGAACTGCCGCTCGACATGCAGGTGAAGCTCTTGCGGGTGCTGCAAGAAGGCGAAGTCGATCCCGTCGGCGGCAAGCGCCCGACGAAGGTCGATGTCCGCATCATCAGCGCGACTAACAAAGATCTCGCCAAGCTCGTCGCTGACGGCCGCTTCCGCGAAGACCTCTATTATCGTCTCAACGTGTTCCCCATCGAAGCGCCGCCGCTGCGCGATCGCAAGGAAGACCTGGCGACGCTCGTCCAACGCTTCATCGCCCGCTTCAACGCGGAAGAGGGGCGCAACGTCCGTGGCGCCTCAGCCGCGACGATGAACATGCTGATGAGCTTCGATTGGCCGGGCAACGTCCGCCAGCTTGAGAACAGCGTGTTCCGCGCGGTTATCCTCTGCGAAGGTGACGTGCTTGAGCCGGAAGACTTCCCGCAGATCTCGGGCCTGAAGCCGCTCGTCGCCGCAAACGACGCGCTGCCGCTCGACGTGCCGGTCCCGGCCAACGATCACCACGTCACGGCCGCGCATGTCGCGTTCCAAGAAGTGATGACGGCTGCTGCCGAAGTCTCGCCGCAACCTGTCGCGGTGTTCGACGGTGAAGGTCATCTGCGTCAACTCGAGCAAATCGAGCGCGACCTGATCGAACTCGCCATTGACCACTACGCCGGTCACATGTCTGAAGTGGCGCGTCGCCTCGGCATCGGCCGCTCGACGCTCTACCGCAAACTCCGCGAATACGGCCTCGAAGAGAAAGCCGTCGCGGAAGGCTAAGGAAATAAGCGATGACGTTGCTGCTGATACTCGCAAGCATCAACGTCATCGCCTTCCTCGCATTCGGCCGGGATAAACGCCTCGCCGAAGCCCACCAACGCCGCATCCCCGAACGCACGCTGCTCGCGCTCGCACTCTTCGGCGGCGCACTCGGCGCGTTGCTCGGTCAACAACTCTTCCGCCACAAAACCCAAAAGCAGCCGTTCCGCACGCTGCTGTGGCTCTGCGCGCTGGCCAATGTCGTTGTTGCGGTGCTGTGGCTTTCGCCCGATCTACGCGCCAGCCTCTTCGGCTAATCCTCATCCCTGACGCGAGGCGGCGGCCGGTTCTTCCAGCCGAGCGGCTTTTTTGTCGTCATGCCTTTGCGTTTCTTGCCGCGCGCCTTCGCCGCGATTTCTTTCAGCTTCACCGTCTGCAACGACGACAGCGCATCATCCTTGCGACCCTTGCTGAGATCGTTGAATGCGCTGCCGTACTTCTCCAGCCGCTTATCGACCTCCGTGAGAAACTCATTCTCCCACTGGGAATAGTCGACCGCGCCTTCGCCCGGTTTTACTTCACCTGTTTCAGGATCGATCGTCTCAGGCGCGCTGCCTTGAGCGGCGAGCTTGCGGATAATCCGCAGCGCCTTGCGCGTCTGCTTGCTGTCGACCTCGCGGGGCATCGTGCCTCCCGCGGCTATTCTAACTTAGAGCCCTGAGCCTGTCGAAGGGCGGCGCGGCACGCACAGTCCCGGCCTTCGACAAGCTCAGGCCTTGAAGGGGAGCCTTAAATCTCGCCCAGCGCGTGCAGATAAAGCTCGCGGATCTGCTCTTGCTCTTCGCGCTCTTGGCGATCCTGCTTACGAAAGCGGATCACTTGCCGCAGCACCTTGCTGTCAAAGCCCGTCGCCTTCGCTTCGGCGTAGCTTTCTTTGATGTCGTCGCCGATCGACTTCTTCTCTTCCTCGAGCCGTTCGATGCGCGCGACCAGCTGGCGCAATTTTTCCTGCGCTGTTTGCGTCAGCGATTGCGTCGCCACTACGTTGTCCGTGCCACCGAAATCAGCCATCTGCCCACACCTGTTCGTTTCGAGAATCGAATCGTTAAGTGAGGTTAGTCCGTCGCCGCAGCTGACGTCATCTCGTTGACACGCCGAATCGCGGCGATGACCAGATCTGTCCTCAGCCGATGCGGCATATGCCCAGTGTCGGGTGCGATCACGAGTTCCGCCGCAGGCATATCCGCAGCCAACGCCCGCGCATGGCGCTTGGGCGAGACGATCTTATCCTTCTCGGCCGTGATGATGATCGTCGGTGTGAATAACTCGCCGTAGCGTGGCTGCTGCGCACCGAATTCAACATTCGACGCGACGACATCAAACGCACTCGCGCGAAACGCACGCGGCTTGAAGATCATCGGCACGCCAGCTTCTTCGAGATAGTTCACCGGTACAGGCGCAGGCCAAAAATTGTTGGCGACGCTGCTCGGACTCAGAGGTGGCCCGAGCCACGGAATGATGAGGCTGCAAAATAGATCGCCAATGATCGGCTTGGTTGAAAGCCGCGCCCACCAAGCAGGTTTCCACGGATAGGGATTGCACGCCGGCGCGATGAGCACGAGGCCGCTGACAAGATGCGGAAAATCCAACGCCAGACGCAACGCAACACCAGCGCCCAGCGAATGCGCAACAACAATTGCCGGCCCCTCGTCGGCTTGTTCCAGCACACGCGCCGCAACGCGCGCTTGCGACGCCATCTTATGCTCATCACGACGCGCGCGCTCCGAATGGCCCATGCCCGGCCGGTCATATGCAATCACGCGATGAAGCGGGGAGAACTCTTCCGCCAGCGGTCCCCAAAGCTCGATCAGGTTCGAACTTGCGCCGTGAACAAGCAAAATACGCGGCGCACCCTTCGGCCCAGCTTCGCGCACATGAATGCGCACGCCATCAGCGTCGATGAAGTGTCCCGTCGGAGGAAAACGCACATCCGTGCGCGCAACATAAGCGCGTGCGTTTTCGGAGAGCGCGTAAGCCGCTGCAGCGATCGCAACGGCGATCGCCAGCAGCCACAACATCATGCCTCGCGGCCGTCGACGCGTGGTTCGAGACGACGCACGCCTTGCAGCGCGACTTCGTAGTGTGGATGGATGACCAGCGCGGCGCGGAACGCCTCAAGCGCTTGGCGCTGTTGTCCGAGCTCCTCGTAAATCAAACCCAGTCCCGCGAGCGCCCCGAAGTGACGCGGCTCACGTTTCAACGTTTCCTGGATCGCGGCGATCGCGCCGGGATAATCATCGGTCGAGTAATAGAGGTTGGCGCGGCGGTTCCAGGTCTCGGCGTAGTCCGGCGCGAGGTCGGAAGCCTGATCCAAGAACCGCTCGGCCAGCTCGGCATCGCCTGCCGTTTCGGCCGCGTTTGCACGCTCCAGGAGAATATTCACCGTCGGCGATCCGCTATCGGCCCAGCGCGCCCAGATCGCTTGCTCGATCGGCGAGGCTTGCTGCTGATCTTCCGCCTGCGCTAGCTGCATGAAGAGCGCATCCAGCTCCGGATCAGCGCGCGTCGGCGCATTCGGCCCAGCGTTGCACGCAACGAGCGCGAAGGCGGCAGCTACAGCGATGAAAAACCGGCGGTGCATAACGTGATGAATCGAATTCATCTTACCTGAAATTCACAACGCCCGCGAGGGCTTCGCGGGCGCCTGTGAGCTTCAATTGGGGCCTATTTCAGCCCTGCTTCGCCTTATACCGGGGATCAACTTTGTTGATGACGTAAACCCGGCCCTTGCGACGCACGACCCGGCAAGCCCGGTGACGGGCTTTGAGCGACTTGAGCGACGACTTGACTTTCATGGCCGAATTTCCGGGCAAAATATGAAGCGCGGCTTCTAAGGGGGCCAATTCCGTAAGTCAATGTGGGTACGTTGATGCGGCCCGCGACGCAGAATAAGGCAGTCGAGGGCCGATGACGAAGGGGTATTTGAAGATGGCGCGAGCCTTGATCCTAGCCGCGGCGGTTTCGCTGGCGATTGCCTGCGGGCCCTCGACCGGGCTGGCCCAGACGCCTCAGCCGCCGACCTTCCAGACCTCCGGGAACCGGGCGTTCGACGAATGGCGCGATGAATTCGCCCGCCGGGCCGTCCAGCGGGGGCGGGACCCTGCCGTGATCGGCCGCCTCTTGGCTGGGGTCACCCCGGACGACCGGGTGATCGAACTCGACCAGCGCCAGCCTGAATTTGTAAGCCCGGTCTGGGATTACGTGACCAACCGCGTCACCGAGCGCCGCATCAATGACGGCCGCGCCCTCAAGACTGAAATCCAATCGACGCTCGACGCGGTCCAGCAACGCTACGGCGTGCCGCAAGGCATCATCCTCGGCATCTGGGGCCTCGAGAGCAATTACGGCGGCGCCGATCTCAACTGGGATGTGCAAACCGCTCTGGCGACACTGGCCTATGAAGGTCGCCGCCGCGAGCAGTTCGAAGGCTACCTGATGGCGGTCGCTGAAATGGTGGAGCGGGGCCTCGCTGACCAACAGCAATTGCGGTCGTCATGGGCCGGCGCGCTCGGCCAGCCGCAATTCATGCCGGACGTCTATCTCACCACTGCTGTGGATTGGGACGGCGATGGTCATCGCGACATCTGGACCAATCGCGGCGACGTTGCTGCGTCGATCGGCAACTATCTGCAAGATCGCGGCTGGCGCCGTGACGAGCCCGTGTTCGAAGAAGTGACCCTGCCGTCGAACTTCGACTACGCGCTGGCGGACGGCACCATGCGTCCGATCGCTGATTGGTCAGGGCGCGGTGTGCGCCGCATCGATGGCGTTACGTGGGATCAAACCAATCTCTCGGCGCAACTCTTCTTGCCCGCCGGCGCCAATGGCCCGGCGCTCATGCTCTACCACAATTTCGGAGTCATCCGCCGCTACAACAATTCCGATCGCTACGCGCTCGTCGTTGCTTTGCTCGCGCGCGCTTTCGATGGCCGCAGCGGCTTGGTCTACGATTGGCCGCGCGCTGCAGGCTCGCTCAACCGCGAACAAATCGTTGAGCTGCAGACGCTTTTGAACGGCCTCGGCTACGATTCCGGCAATCCAGACGGTCTTTTCGGTTCAGGCACACGCCGCGCCGTGCGCAACTATCAATCCGCGCAAAGCCTCCCAGCTGACGGCTTCCCAACAACAGCTTTGCTCATACGCATCCGCCAAAGTGCTGGCATCTCGCAACCCGAACCGGCGCGTGTCCCGCACGGCCTGCAACGCAGCGGCATTCGCGAACTCCAGCGCTTGCTCAATCGCCAAGGCTACAGCGCTGGTCGCGCAGACGGCGTGATCGGCGCTCGCACGCGCGACGCGATCCGCGCCTTCGAGCGCGCGCAAGGCATGGAAGTACGCGGCCGCGCCACGGACGTCGTGCTTGAACGCGCCCGCGAGGCCGGACGCCGTTAGTTTCTAAGACGGCGGCGGATCAACCGGCGGCGGCGCTGTCACGATGTTGCGCAGGCGCCGGCTCATGATCGCGAAAGCCGACATGAACGTCAGCACAGCGGCCACGATCACCAGCGGCGCATTCATGCCGAAGTGTTCGTACACGACCCCGCCCACGAGCGGCGAAAAGATAAAGCCGGCGCCATTCACCGCAACGACCAAGCCGGCTGCCGCGCCTTGTTCATGCGGGTCCACCGCAACCGATGCGCCGCCGGTGAACCCAGGTCGCGCCAGTCCCGCGCCGAGCCCCAGCAACGCTTGCGACGCCAAAAGCACTTCCAAGTTCGGCGCGAAAATCTGCAATACGACAGCTGCGCAGGAAATCGCCGCACCCCAAATCATGAACGAGCGCGGTCCCATGTTTAGTCGCGGCAGCACCACAAGCTGCGTGAACAACAGCGCCAGCGCATTCGCCATGAAGCCGTAGGAAATCATCTGCGTCCCGGCAGCGCCGGAGACGCCGAGCCTGTCCATCGTGAACAGCCCAAACACCTGCACGGTGACGCCCGCGACGATCGACAGCGCGAAACCGTAGATCAGATAGCCCGACAGCCGCCGGTCGGTGATCAGCGATAGTGAGTCCATGAAGCTCGCGCGCTGTCGCTTGGAATGGGGCGCCGTCCGCTCAGGCAAGAAAAACAGAATTGCGAGAGACGCACACAGCGCCAACACGCCAACCATCCAGATCGGAAACACCGCGCCAAAACGCGCCGTCAGCCACGCGCAGATGCCCGGCCCAAACGCTTGCCCCACTGCAAAGGCCGAACTCAATCCCGCCAATTGCGCCGTGCGCTCGAATGCCGTCGTGCGGTCGGCGATGTAAGCTTGCGCTGAAGGTGAGGAGGCTGAGCCGAACGCGCCGAAGAGCGCGCGCGCCAGCAACAACGAAACAAAGAGCGCAGCGCCACTCAGCACGCCTGATTGCCCCAGCATCACCGCCGTGCCGAACGCACCCATCGAGACCGCATACGCAAACAGTCCAAATGCAATCGTCGGCTTGCGGCCCACGCCGTCTGAGAGGCGTCCCCAATACGGGCTCGCCAGCACCCACAGGAGCGCCGAGAGCGAAAAGATCCAGCCGACGCTAGCGTCGCCGAGATTGAGTTCGCGCACCAAAGGCGGCGCCACCGCCAGCAACATCGAATTGCCCGCGCCAATCACGAGCATGCAGGTCCACAGCAACCGGAATTGCCGGTTCCGGCCGATAGGCGCTGCGTCCGCGGCTTGTGGCGCGGCGAATGGGTCTGGGCCTGGGGAGTCCGCCATGAGAGCGGCTCTTGCTACGCCGAATCCGCCGCGCGGGGAAAGGGCGCTTTGGGCGCTATTTGCTGGAAGCGGCTGGCTTCGGCGCGCGAAGATGGCACCGCGCACCGTCCGGCTCGAAGGAGAGCTCAACGACACCGGAGAACGCGGCCTTGAGGTTGGTGGTTAGCAATGACGTCCCAAATCCGGTGCGCGTTGGAGGAACGACCGGCGGTCCGCCGCGCTCGCGCCACGTAAAGTTCAATTCGCCGTCTGCCTCGGTCCACGAAATCTCGACCACGCCGGCTTCCATGGACAAGGCGCCGTACTTTGCTGCGTTGGTGGCGAGTTCGTGCAGCGCCACGGTCAAGGCATGCGCTTGACGCCCGTTGAGCGCGACCGCCGGTCCAGAAATCAAAAACCGATCATTGCGCGAGGCATGCGCCGCGAGCGCTTCGCGTACGACATGCGCAAGCGTCGCCGCTTTGGTCTCGGCATCGATCAGCAACGCCTGCGCCGCGGCCAGCGCGCCAAGCCTCGCGTTGAAGTCTGCAACGCGGGCAACGTCAGCATCGCGAAAAGTCTTTCGCGCCATCGCTTGAACGACGGTGATCAGATTTCCTATGCGATGCTTGAGCTCTTGCGACACCAATTCGCGCTGCACCCCGGCCGCTTCGGACGAGGCGAGCGCAGCACGCAGTCCTGCATTCTCGGCAACAAGGTCGATCAAATGCTCTGGCTCAAGCCGGAGATCGGGACGTGGCTCTAAAGATTCTGACGCGTTTGAGATTCTCGGTGTCCTGCGCGGCCCCGGAAAGGGGAACTTTCCGAGAGTACGGTAGGCGACAATAGCACGCCTCTCCGTCGTCCCCTAATTGGCCACAGGGCAAGGGTCGGAAACGGCCAAGCGCGCTACATCAATTGATCTGCGGGTCTCGGAACGTGCGTGAGAGCAGCGTGTCGGCCTTCCAGACTTCAACGATGAAGTGGCGAGGCAATTCGATCCGTGCGTGCGCGTTGGCTTCCGCATCGGTGTTGAACGGCAAGAACTCGGATCGTTCGGTGATGCCGCCTTTGTCTAGATATTTGACAGAATAATTCATGTGATCCGCTCCGCGGACTAACGTCAGGGCCAATTGCCCCGCCCATCGCCGGGAAATCCCGCATGAACCTCCCGGCGATGTAGTCTTTAGCTCTTCTTGACTTCCGCGGGCGTGGCGGCAGGCGCCGGCGTCACGATCGCTTCAGGCTTCGCTGCGTCTGCAGGTTTGGCAGTCTGATCGGCAGCATTGCTCGCAGGCGCGTCCGGCGCCTTGTTGGGCTCATTCGACATGATTTTGTTTTTCTGAAAGACGTCAGAGGTTGTCTGACACTACGCACGTGGTGCGGCGCGCATGGCGTTACAATGGCGCGCTACGCGAATTGTTCGCGCGCTTGCGCTACTTTCGATCCTCTCGCCGTGCATGCTCGTGCTGGCATCATGCGTGGCTGGATCTCTGGCCGCGCGTCACGGCGTGATGCCGACTGCTTCAAAGCGCCCAGCGACACCCTCATCGATTACCATTGCAGCGGCCATATCAGCTTCGCCGTCCGCTCTTTGACGTAAGCGAAGTCTTGCAATGCCGCGCCCGTAAAGAGCGTTGGCCAGTTTGGAATCCGCGCTCAACGCGGCGTCATAATCAGCCAACGCTGCGCGAAACGATCCGCGTCTCAAGTGCACGAGGCCGCGCCCTTCGAGCGTATCGACATGGTCTGGCCGGATGCGCAGCGATTGATTGCAATCATTTAGCGCCAGGTTGAGCTGCTCTCCCCAAACGGCGCGCGTCCAGCAGCGATCAGTGTACGCGCTTGGGTCCTCCGGCGTCAGCCGCACGCGCTCGCTATAGTCGGCAATGGCTCGAGCGTAGTCGCCCTGGGATTCGTATGCGTAACCACGATTGCCGTAGGCCGTCGCAAACTGGGGATCGAAGCGGATGGCTTGATCATAGTCAGCAATCGCCTGGGTGAAGTCTTCGGCGCGCGCATGCGCGAGGCCGCGCTCGCGATAGAGATTGGCATTTTCCGGCTCGATGGCGATCGCACGTGTATAGATTGCGACGGCGCCTTCGTAATCGCCTTGGTCGTCGAGCACGTTGGCTTGACCCCAGAGTGCGCTGGTGGAGCCGGGTTCCAATTCGGATGAACTGCGATAGTCAGCCAACGCTTCCGCCAGATTGTGCTGGACGTAATAGCCGTTCGCGCGGTTCAGGAACGCTGACGCCTGATCCTCAGCTGACTCGCTATTTGATTGAATGATCGCCGTGCAGGCATTGATCTGGATTTCGACCGCATACGCGTCGCCCTGATTTGCGCAATAATCCCATTGCTGATCTCGGGTTTGCGCGAACGCCGACGCACTCAAAGCAACAAACGCAATCGCCCCGCACAGAAACAACCGCATAGCATCTCCTCCCACGTCAATAGGGCAGAGCGAGCGAAGAGAGTCTACCGTGATTAGTGTACAACAAAATCAAAATACGTATTTGGATGGGGTTCGCCTTCGAGCGTGAAGTGCCACCATTCTTCCCGCAGCGATCTAAACCCGTGCTCGCGCATTGCGCTCTGGAGCAGCATACGGTTTGCGCGCGCTGCAGCGCTCACAGTCTCATCCGTCGGCCACGAGCGAGTATCGAAGAGATCGAACGCCGAGCCCATGTCGAGCTCCGCCCCCGTCGCCAGATCGACAATCGTCAAATCCAAAGTGGATCCACGCGAATGCCCAGAGCGCTCCGCGATATAGCCAAGCGCAAAGAGCTGGCTCTTGTCGATGTTCGGATAGAACTCCGCCTTGGTGCTCTGATCGCTGAGATCAGCCGCCCAGCGCGCAAAGTCGGCCACAGCGCGCTGTGGCCGATAGCAATCATAAACTTTGAACCCCAGCCCGCGCGGCGCCAGCGCCCTTTGCACGCGCGCCAACGCTTCGGCCGCCTCACGCGTCAGGATGCAAACCGGCGCCTCGTACCCATCAACGCGCCGCCCAACAAAATTATGCGCCCCCGCATAGCGCATCTCCACGCGCAAGCCGGGCACAACCTGCGTTGCATCGACAAACCCATCAGCCCGCTCCAAAGGCCCCGCATGCGCACAAGCGGCGAGGGCAAAGCTCGAAATCAATGCGCGCATGAAGCCCAGGCGCGGTGCGGTTACAGCGCGCGTTTCCTCACCTGACGCCGCATTACCTGACGCCGCATTCAAGGCGTCACCCCGTAGCCGGAGAACCTAGTCGCGACGTCGTCGTCGCGCGCCACTGCCGCCGCAATGTCGGCTTGACCAGCAGACGTGTCACCGAGGCGCAGCCGCGCGATGCCGCGCCCGTAGCGCGCATCAATGTGCTCCGCATCTACTTGAAGCGCCGCGTCGTAGTCGGTTGCTGCGGCTTGCCATGCCTCTTGGCGCAGATGGACGAGCCCGCGATTGGCGAGCGTGAACGCGTGGTTCCCCCGAACGCGCAGCGAAGCATCGCAGTCCGTGATCGCTTGATCGAGGCTTTGACCCCATACTGCAAACGCTCTGCATCGATTGCTGAGATAGTTCGGCTGATTCGGCACAAGCCGGATCGCTTCACCAAAGTCGGCGGCGGCTTGCGCATAATTGCTCTGAAGGAAATATGCGAGGCCGCGATTGTTGAAAGCATCCGCTTCAGGTTCGAGCTGAATCGTCCGGTCAAAGTCCGCGATGGCGCGCGCGAAGTCGCCTTGATCGAGGTATGCGCGGCCGCGATTGTAGAGCGCGCTTGCGTTCTCCGGATCGAGCCGGATCGCCTCGTTGTAATCGGGCATCGCGCGCGCGAAGTTGCCTTGAACAGAGTATAAGACAGCGCGGCTGTGGAAGGCCCGCGCGTATCGGGGATTGATGCGGATGGCGCGGCCATAGTCGGCCAACGCGCGTGTAAGGTCCTCGCTGCGCCGATAGGCATTTCCACGCTCGAAGAAGGCGTCCGCTGATTGCGGCTCGAGCTCGATGGTGCGGTTGTAGTCGGCGATCGCGCGGGCGTAGTCGCCCTGATCCGAGTACGCGAGGCCGCGGTTGTAGAAGGCGGGCGCATATCGAGGAGTGAGCCGGATCGCCTCGTCATAGTCCGCGATGGCGCGTGCATAATTGCCTTGGCGTCCAAAGCCGACGCCGCGATTGTTCAGAGCCACCGCCAGATTTTGTTGGGTCTCGTTTCCCGCGTCGATGATCGCTGTGCACTCGGCGATGATCAGATCAAGAGGCCCGTCGCCGTTCCGATCGGCGCAATGCGCCCATTGCGGGCTGAGCGTTTGCGCGCCTGCAGGCTCCGCGCAAGCCACGAGCGACACCACAACCAGCGCTGCCCATTTCGCTCCCGCGCTCAACATCAATTCAATTGCCTCTCACGACGGACACTAGCGCGTCGGGCAGAGACGTAAAGGATAGAGCGTTCAACTCGAGCCGAGGAGGGCAGTCACATCAATGTTGGCCGTCCCAAACGCTTCTTAGGTTTCGTCTCTGCGGCGTTCGCGCTTACAAGCTGCGCCCCAGAGATTTCCGCTATCGGGGGTGCGTTCGTGAACGGCTCTTGATCTCTCTTAATCGCTATTAGCGTTTCCAGTCATCAACCGAAACGGCGCGTTAAGCGCGTTGGGGCATAACGCGCTGTCGGCAGAATGCCTTTTAGTTAAAGCGCGCTAATCCATGTTTTCGATCATTGGCCTTGTTGGCGTTCTCGTCATCATCTTCGGCATCTTCTTGGTCGAAGGCGG
>JAPLOL010000153.1 GCA_026400735.1 Alphaproteobacteria bacterium
CCACGCGCAAGACCACGAAGAAGACCGTCGCCAAGAAGCCGGCGAAGAAGATGGCCAAGAAGACCGTTCGCAAGGCTGCGAAGCGCAAGACCGCCAAGAAGGTCGCTCCGCCGGTCGCGATGTAAAGTCCGAAAAGGGGGACGCGAAAGCGTCCCCCTTTTTCTTTCGAGCTTAGATCAAGGATCTTGATGCGCTCTCCGGTTATTCGTTGTCCTCGCTCCCGCTACGAACACCGTCGACTTTCGCGCTACGCTTTCAAGCAACGATCCTCGCGCTATTAGCGCTCTTCCCTCTTCTCAATTCTGCGACGTCGCGCTTCGACAGGCTCAGCGTGACGCGATTTTGGCTGTGGCGCGTGGCTCAACCACCAGCGTCAGCCTGAGCTTGTCGAAGGCGGGCGTGCGTCGGCGCCTTCGCCGGCGAGACGCTGGCGATCCAAGTGGAGAGCACGGAGCGCGTGGGGCGCGCTTTGGGTAGTTTGGATGCGGCGCTGATTGCTCGAGCGCCGCCGCGTGTCGCCACGCGCTCCGATGCGGTTTGCTTCGCCGGCCCGATACGCGGAGGTTTTTCACTCCGTTGAGTCGGGCCCCCGGCGGCGTGCGGGTGGCGCTGTTCAACGCCGTCCCCGGTGCGCTCCCACGGTTCGCCCTTGCGAACTATCCCGTGGGCTTCCGTCCGCCTTCGCTCTTACGAGTTTCGACGAGACATCACGCTCAACCACAGCGCTTCGAGTTGATGCGAACAGGGTACCAACTGCTCTCCGATCGAAACGCAGTGCAAGTTTAAGGGCGATCCGGAAGTGTGGGATAGATTTCAACGCCGGCGTTGAGTTTGCTCGGAAATTTGCGTGGCCGGCTGTGGGATAGATGAATGGCGTAAGCGCACTAAGACCAGGCGTCCCGACTATTCTAATGGCGGGCGCTGGGCTTATGTACGATACCGTACATATGGCCGGACCTAAATTGCCGCCGTTGCCGCCGTTCAAGAGCCAGCGCAGCGATGCGTTGGATCATAAGATTTGCGAGACTTGCGGTCAGCGTTTCAACACGCGCGATATTGATCAGGTCTTTCACCACGGACCAGAGCCCCACAATCCGCTTCACGACGATGCGCCTTAGGCGCATATCATCTCGGCATGGCTGTGCAGGTCACTTCCGGCGAATTCGTTCGCGAGGTCGGCTATTGGTTGAACGAGGCTTTGTTCGAGCCCGTTGAGATCACGCACCATGGCAAAGTGCGCTTGGTGCTGGCTGTCCCCGAGACGCCCGAGGCTGAAGCCGCAGACGAACCAAAGCCTTCGGCCTGACCGTCAACGATGGCGTTTACACCGCGCAGCTATGGCCGCCGCTTCAGGATCTCGACGGCGTTGTGCTTGATGGTCTGATAGCATTCGCAGGCAGTGCGCTCGAGCGCGTCGCGATCGTCGATATGAATCTTGCCCCGCGTGTAGGAAATCAAATTTGCGGATTGCAGTTTGTTTGCGATCTCACTGACTGAACTTCGCCGGACGCCGAGCATCTCTGAGAGCAGTTCGTGGGTCAGCGGGATTTCTTCTTCATCGATCCGATCGCGTGTTTGCAAAATCCAGCGCGCCAAGCGCTGTTCCAAGTTATGAATGGCGTTGCAGGCCGCATTCACCTGAACCTGCGCCAAAAGCGCTTCGTTGTGGCGTACTACGAGATCGCGCAATTCCGGTTCTGCAAGGACCAGATTGCGAAATGCCAAAGCGTTCACCCGAGATGCAATGAGCGGCGTTTGCACTATGGTGCGTGTCTGCGTGATGTGCGGCCCCAAACCCACCATGGCGCCGATGGCGCCTTCACGACCGATGGTGGCAGTTTCGATGGCGCTGCCGTCCAGCATAACCGCCAAGAGTGAGACCATCCCCGATTGCGGAAAGATGACCTGCTCCACCTCCTCGCCAGGCTCATTGAAGACAAAGCCGACCTGAAGCGAGACTGATTGTAGCTCCGGTGCGAGCTTCTGAAGCGTCGCGTGAGTCAGCGAATCCAGAAGTGCGTTTCGCAACATGCCTTGAGTGCCCACCGTGCAGTTCCTTGGCCCGATCGGTCGGGCCGGAAACCGCATGGAAAACAGAGGCGCTCCGAAGGCGCTCCGCGCGGAACCAAAAATTGATGAGGTAGATTTGTGGCTGCCGGTCTGTCTGTTCGGTTGACGACACAAAACCACGCAGAAATGAGAGCTTGCGCTCATTGTTGAGCTTGGTCGAGGCGCTAGGGCAGCTACTCGCGATATGGGTCGTCTAGCGTACAGACGCGCGCATCTTTACGGCAGCCAGTGATACCGGCCGCGCTACGTCAGCATGCCGGAGATCGCATTGACTGAGCGTCGGCCACCGTCAGAAGGCCTAAGGGCCTGGAGAGTGATCGCTGTGATCGTGGCGTTGGCATGGGCAGTCGGCGGCCTGACGCTGCTGACCAAATGCCGAGCGGGCCGAGTTGGACGCGGGTGCTTAAGCACCCGCGCTAAGCGCCCATCTTGCGACGCCAGGATATGGCGGCTCGCACGTGTCGGTGAAGCCATTCTTTGCCAACGTTGAAGCGGCGTTGACGTCTTCTGCATCCAGGTGCGCGATCACGCGTTTTGCGCCATTGGCAAACGCCCACGTCGCGAGGGCGCGAATGGTCTCGCTGCCGTAGCCACGGCCGCGAAATTCTGGAAGCAGCCCAAACGCCAACTCAACGTCGCCATCGTCGTCAGGGCGTCCGATGAGGGCGGCGATACCGACAAGACGCGGGGGCGCGCGTTCGCCTTCGTTGGCGAGCAACGCCCAGCCGTACCAGCCCTGCCCTTCAGGGTCGTGCGCCAGATTTTGTTCGGCCCACGCGAACGCTCCGGGCTCGAACGGCGCTGGTGGCCAGATGGGCTCGTGCGTCACAGCGATGGCGTTGAAGAAGGCGGTGCGGCTGGAGGCCTGCAGCGCGGCCAGCTCACGATCAAGTGCAAGGAGCGCGATGCGCTCCGCAGTCAGTATCAACACGACCGTCTCCCCTCGTTCGCTTCGGAACAGAGGAGAACTCACGGAGCCGCGGTTGCAAAGTTAGCGTTCGGCAATTTTCACAGGCCGATGTCGCGGTTACCGCCTTCAATCCTGGCGGATTTCCTTTGGGCGGCTCTCGTGCAGCGCGAGCATGACGCCGAGCGCAATGATCGCGGGGATGATGCCGAGCAACGGCCAGCCCGAGACGGCGGCGAAGGTTGCGCCAATCCAGCCGAAAGCGACGAACGAGCGGCCGAAGTTCAGCAAGAGAGATCCGCGCGTGCGGCGTCGGAACTCTTTGCGGTTGCCGGGCGTCTGGTGCCAGATCGCGATGAGGCAGGTCGAGATGATCGCCGCGCTGCCGCCAAGTGCGAGCCAGAAGCCGGCCATGAGCGAAACGAACTTGGCAACGCCGATGACAGGCAAAAGCAGCAGCAGAGCTGATGGCGCGCCAGCAGCGAAGGCTTTGGCGTTGTCGACTTCATCGCGTGACACGGGCGCGCTGGTGATGAGATCGGGCGCGTCTTCGGCCGACACTGTGAGCCACGCTAGGCTGGCGGCGAAAGACGTCACGATCAGCACGAAAGCCGAGGCGACGCCAGCGGCGGACACGCGCGTCATGCCGCCTTCGTTAATCTGCGAACCGAACACGACGAAGAGCGGCGCGAAGTAGAGCAACGGCAGCAGGATTTGCGACAGCAGCAGCGGGTCACGGCGCAACAACCGCCATTCCTTCGAGACGAGCGTTGCGCGAACGCCACTGCGCATGCCGCGCGCGGCGCGGGTGTTGCGCTTGCGGCGTTGGCCGAGGCCCGCGATCGCAGCGGCGTCGCGCGCGAAGCCGGAGGCGTACCACCAGACCGCCAACAGGAACGCGCCAGCGGCGACTGCGGCCCAGATGGCGAGATCGGCGTTGAGGCCGAAGGCTGCGCGTGCAGGCAGCGAAAGCGGGCTCGCGGGATTGCCCAAGATAGGCACGGCAGCTTCGAAGATTTGGCGCATTGCCTGCGCACGGGATTCGTCTTGGCTGAAGCGTGGGATTTGCGACGCAATGAAGAACGCGGCCCCGATGAGGCTGCCGAGGATTTGCGCGACGACACGCGTGTTTTTGGGGCCGATGGTGGCGAACAGGATGCGCGCCAGCACAAGCGCGACGGCAGTGGCGAAGAGCGTCAGCAGCAGCACGGCAGGCGCGAAGCCGATCCAAGCCCAGCCGCCGAACGATGGCAGCCACACGCACACGGCGGCGACGAGGATGAGATAGAAAAGCCCGACATTGATGGCGATGGCGCTCATGCGCACGAGAACGACGCGCCACAGCGGAACGGGCGATGCGAGCAAGAGATCGAGATCGCCGCGCTGATAGAGTGACTCGGTGATCAGCATCAGCGCTTGGCTGAGCATCAAAGAGAACAGGATCGCGAGGACGCCGCCGATGATGCCTAGCGTCATGACGTTCGGCTGGGGCGTGACTTCAGACAGAAACCGCGCGGCCCAATAACCGCCGAAGCCTAAGCCGGCGGTGAGGAAGGTATAGAAAATGGCGCGGCGAACGTTGCGGCCCTTGCCGGTGGCGCGGAAGTTTCGCCACACCAGCAGCATTTCGTGACTGAGCAGGAAGAGGACGCCGCCAGGACCGAACATCAGGCGGCCGCGCCGACGAGTTGGAGATAGACGTCTTCGAGCGTGGCGTTCTCGCCGCCTGCCCTGCCCCGCAATTCAGTGAGCGTGCCTTCCGCGAGAAGCTTGCCGCCTTGGATAATACCGATGCGATCGGCGAGGCGTTCGGCGACATCGAGGATGTGCGTCGTCAGAATAACTGAGCCGCCGCTGCGCGCGCGCTGTTGCAGCAGGTCTTTGACTTGGCGGGCGACGGCAGCGTCGAGGCCAGTGAGCGGCTCGTCGAGCATGAGCAGCTTCGGATCGTGGATGAGCGCGCCGGCGAGCGCGGTCTTTTGCTTCATGCCGCGCGAGAATCCTTCGGTGCGCTCGTCGCGATTGTCCCAGAGGCCGAGAAATTTGAGCAGCTCTTCAGCGCGCGGCGCGGCTTCCTTGGCGCCTACGCCCCAGAGGCCGGCGATGAATTCGAGATATTCCCAGGCAGTGAGCTTGTCGTAGAGCGCGGGTTCGTCCGGAAGCCACGCGAGCTGGCGCTTGGCGGCGATGGGATCGTTGATGACATCGGCGCCGAAGACGTGGATCGAGCCGGAATCTGGTTTCAGCAGACCGGTGACCATGCGGAGCGTTGTGGTCTTGCCGGCGCCGTTGGGGCCGAGCAGCGCGTAAAGCTCACCGGCGCGGATATCGAGATCGAGCGCGTCAACGGCGGTTTTGTCGCCGAACTTTTTGGTGAGCGCGCGGACTGAGAGTGCGTTTGTCATTCTGCCTCGGGGAGCACGCCGCGCGACCAGGATTCGATCACGACATAGTCGACGTTGGGTTTGTCGAGATTGTGGGACTCTTCATTGTGCGGAAGGTTGAACGCGGCGCTGGGATCGCTGGCCGACGCGAGCACGACGTGCACAAACATCTCTTGCTGATACGCTCTAACGACGACGATTTCATCGGCGAAGATCGCCTTTAGCAGCGCCAAGGCCTCCGACATAGAGGAGACTTCCTGCTCCCCGCCAGACAAGAAAACGATGATCTTGTCCTCGGTCACCGTCACGCCGGCTGAACCGTGGTCATTCTCCCAAAGCAGCGAAGCTTGCGCCTTGCCCGCTTCGGGCAGCTTTCTCCCTAGCTCCTGAAGAGCTCTGACCTGTGATTGCGGATCAGTGAATCCGCTCAAGACTGCATGACCCAGCCGTCGACGCCTTTGGCGGCTTCGCGGATGGCTTCGGACATGGTCGGGTGAGCGTGGCAAGTCCGGGCGATGTCTTCGGCGCTGGCGCCGAATTCCATCGCCACGCAAATTTCACCGATCATCTCGCCGACGCCGGCGCCGACCATGTGCACGCCGACGACTTTCTTGGTCGCGACTTCTTCGAGCACTTTCACGAGGCCATCGGTTTCGTGATTGGTGCGCGCGCGCGAGTTGGCCATGAACTGGAATTTGCCGACTTTGTATTCGACGCCGGCGGCTTTCAGCTCTTCCTCCGAGCGGCCGACGCAGGCGACTTCCGGGTACGTGTAGATGACGTTCGGGATAACGTCGTAATTTACGTGACCCCACTGGCCGGCGATCATCTGGGCAATGGCGATGCCCTCTTCTTCGGCCTTGTGCGCGAGCATGGCGCCGGTGGTGACGTCACCGAGGACGTAAACGCCGTCAGCGGCTTTGAGGTGGCCGTCGTGCGCGATGAAGCCGCGCGCATCGGTTTTGATACCGACCGTGTCGAGGCCGAGATCTTTCGTGAATGGGCGGCGACCGATGGCGACGAGGACGACGTCGGCGTCGAGCGTGCGCGCGGCGCCGCCTTTCGCGGGCTCGATCGAAACTTGCAGGCCGTCGCGCAGCTTTTCGATGCCGGTGACCTTGTGGCCGAGTTCGAACTTCACGCCCTGCTTTTTCAGGATCTTCTGGAAGGCGGTCGAGATTTCGGTGTCGACGGTCGGCGTGATCTTATCGAGGAATTCGACGACGGTGACTTCCGCGCCAACGCGGCGCCAGACGCTGCCGAGTTCGAGACCGATAACACCAGCGCCGACGACGATCAGCTTCTTCGGCACCTGCTTCAGCGACAGCGCGCCGGTGGAGCTGACAATACGCTCTTCGTCGATGTCGATGTTCGGAAGCGGCGTCGGCTCACTGCCGGTGGCGATGACGATGTTCTTGGTTTCGAGCGTTTGCTTGGCGCCATCCGGGCCGGTCACTTCAACGCGACCCTTGCCGGCAATACGACCGAAGCCTTTGACGTAGTCGACCTTATTCTTCTTCATCAAGAACTCGACGCCCTTGGTGAGGCCGTCGACGGCGTCGTCTTTTTGTTTCAGCATTTGCGGCAGATCGAGTTCGACGCCGCTAACCTTCACGCCCATGCCTGGAAAGGTCTTGGTCGCCGCTTCGAAATATTCGCTGGCGTGCAGCAGCGCTTTCGACGGGATGCAGCCCACGTTGAGGCACGTGCCGCCGAGCTTGCCGCGGCTTTCGATGATCGCCGCTTTGAGGCCGAGTTGGCCGGCGCGGATCGCGCAATTGTAGCCGCCGGGGCCGCCGCCAATGATAACGAGATCGTACGACATGAAAGCTCCGGGGATGTCTGGTGGCGCGCTTCGGCGCGGACGTGATTTGTGCGGAACATAAGGCGGCGCGCCGCGCGATCAATCCGCGTTTTAGTCGCCCTGCCCTGCACGCCTGCGCGCCCAGATGGTCCAACCGATCAACACACCCGCCAGCGCCAGCGTGAACCAGCCGAAGATGTCGCCGATGCGCGAATAGAGCGTTGGGCCGAGCCCGGTGGCGGGCGCGGTGACATCATAGGCGGTCTGCGGGCCGCTGGGGGCTTGCGATGTGACGCGGCCGTAGCCGTCGCTGACGGTGAGCACGCCATTGCGCGCGCTGCGAATGATTGAATAGCCGTTCTCAACACCGCGCAGCACCGCCATGCGGCTGTGAAACCAAGCGTCGACGTCGAAGTCCCACGCGGGAACGATCATGACGTCTACGCCAGCATAGCCGCGCGCGAGATCGGGAAAATCCATGTCCTTGCAAATAGCCACGCCGTAGCGGACGCCGCCATTCTCAAACTTGAGGTCGGCTGTGCCGGGTTGGAATTCGGATTCCAGACCCGGGATCATGTGGCGCTTGTCGTAGGTGTGCCACTGAGCGCGCTCGAAAACGAAAGCGCGATTGTAGCGCTGGCCATCGTCGGTCTCGTCATCGGCGCCGGCGACGATCAGCAAATCTCGGCGGCGGGCGATTTCGCCGAGCTGCTCGATTGCGGCTGCACGGTCCCCCGGCTCAAGGTGTGCGATCTTTTCGGGAAGAACAATGACATGGCGGCCGTTGTCGGCCGCGCGTTCGATTTGCGGCGTGTAGGCATTCCAGACGGCGCGCCAATCGTCAGGGACACCCTCGAATTGGTCGCCGGCGATAAGGGTGACGTCGATGGTCTCTGTGCCCGGCAACGGCTGCGCTGAGCGCCAATAGCCGAAGCCAAGTGCGGCCGCGACAAGGAGCGCCGGCGCGAGGAAGGCGACAGGCGCGCGTTTCGCAATCAACACAGCGATCGCAGAGGCAAACAGCGTCACAATAAACGTGATCGCCGGCGCCCCGCCGAGAGACGCGACTTGGATCACAGGAATGAAATCCATCTGGCTATAGGCCAGTGCGCCTGCCGTGCTGTGCGGCGATGTTGCGGCGGTGAGCGTATCGATGCCGGCCATCAGCGCGGGAAAGACGAACACCGCGGCCCATTTTGGCAAGAGATGCGATGCGCCGCGCACCGCGTACGCCATCGCGCCCCAGATCAGCGCCTTGCTCATGGCGATGATCAGGACAACCACTGGCCCACCAATGTCGGTGAGATACGAGATCATCAGGGCGATCGACATCACGCCGGCAATGGCGCCGTAAGCGGCTGCGCCGAGGCGTGAAGCGCCGATCGCGGCGATCAGCATTGGAATCGGCGCGATCCAGGCAAGCGGCCAAAATGGATGGAGACTGTAGGCCTGCGCGAGGAGCGCACCCGAGATCAAGGCGGCGACGATGCGTCCGAGCAGCAGCACCCTCGCCTTCCTCCGCGTCGCTTAAGCGCCCTGTCTGTCCCAATGAGCGCGGTCGGCGCCATCGACGATCAGAATGAACAAACCAACGATCAGCACGATCGCGAGAATGCCAACTTGTGCGGCGGGCGAGCCCAGGTCGGTCAACAGGACCTGCGGCTGAGAATAGGCGTTGACGTCGACGCCGCGAAGCGTCGCGAGCGCGCCGCCCTCATTGTATTGCTGCGACCAAGCCCAGCGACCGCCATAGAGCGCAAAGCCAAGCAGCCACGTCCAAAAGGCTTGGGTGCGTCGCATCAGGCGCACGGCGGAAATCAAAAAGAAGATCGCAGCTGCAGCCAGGAGGCCCACGTCAATCCACGTCGCGTTTGCGGCGCCGGTGCTCTCGGCCGCGCTCTGCGCTTGGGCGACCTGTGCATCGACTTGTTCGACGCCGCTCGCAGGCGCTTGGAAGTCAGCAATAAGGCCCGCCGCGCCGAGAGCGCCTGCGATGCACAAAAGCACAAGCGCCAGCATCACCAAAACCGCAGGCCAGCGCAGAATGAATGTCATGGGGCGTCCCCTCCCGCGCCGCTCCCCCGAGCGGCAGCAATCAATTCTATCGGGCTCGTTGCGGATCGCCAATGGGGCGGGATAAAACGTTTGAATTCAGGGCTCTTCTTCCAGGAGAGTAGCGGCAACAGCAAACGCGGGCGGAGGGAACGGTGACTTGGTTTGGAGCGGTCAGCGCTTGGGCGGCGGCTGTTGCGGGCGTGGCTCTAGCGCTGCTGGCATCATTACAGTTCTCCGCGGGCGTCGTGCCATGGCTGACGATGCTGAGTGCTGCATTGCTTATGACGGGCGCGTTTCGCACGCTGCGGAAAATGTCCGGCGGATTACGATTGCTCTGTGGCGCATGGGGATTTGTCGCCGCTTTTCTGTTCGGCGCGGCGCACACAATGGTGCTGGCAGTCGCCATCCCCGAGAACGCGCCCGCGGAGGTCGTTGCTGGGGTGCTGAACGCGCTGCCCTTGATCGCCCTGGCGGGATTGACGCTGACGGTGACGCACAAAGAGACGAAATAGTTCTCCACAACGATCCGCGTGCGCAACGCGAACAACGCGCGCGCGGCGTCGTTTCTGTTGCGGGCGGGCGATCAGGAGATTGCCTAATGCAAGTGCAAAAACTTCGCGGCGCGGCCGATGCAAATGGCCTGATCCCCGCTGGTACGTTCTTCGCGCAACTCGCGGCGAAACTGGAAGACGCGAACTTCCAAAACGCGCTGCGTGAGGCTGAGCTTGAAGAGGAAGATCGCACGCTTGAGGCGACATATCGCAAACGCTCCGCCGCGCGCGCGCAATTTACAGAGCGCGAACATCATGCGGTGATGTGATTTCGAACGTCCCTGCCCTGGCGTTCACGCGGCGTGCGATCGTTTGATCGGCGCCGCGATCGCGTTCAAGCGTCGCGATACCACTCTGGCGGCAACGACGCGTCCATAACGTTTGGCGTTTGGTAGGCGTTCACGGGCTTGGCGCGCAACCATTGCGACAATACCCATTTCTCTCCACGCGTGGGCGGCAGACCAGCGTGCATGCTCATGGGATCAGGCTCACCTTTGGCGTCAACGTTCATGAACATCAGCGCGTCACCCTTGCGCGCCTTGAACTTGAAATTCGCCTCCGTGAATTCCGTCTCACCGCCGTCATAGTCGTCGCTCAAATAAACGAGGAAGGTCGCGACGCGCTGGCCGAACGTGTCGATGTATTCTTGCATGCCTGGCTGAAGAAAATCGCTGTGCCGAGCGAACGTCTGGCCGGGCTTATATTGCAGTAATTTTGCAACTTCGAAGTGCTCGACCGGTACACCCGATGCGCGCGCGATGCGATCGTGAACGACACTGAGCACGAGGTCTGCAGCTTCAAGGTCGTAGCCTGCCTCAGAATTGCTTCGACCTGCGTTGCTCTTCAGCTCAGTGCCGGAGTCTTCGTAAACTTTAGCGGGACCAAGAGAGCCACGGCCCCGTTCGATGAGCCAATCGCATTCGGCTTCAGTAGCGAAACCTTCAAACACTCGAACGCGCGGTTGCTCCAGCGCCACGCGCCGCGTTGGCGGACGCCGTAGCGTTTCAGCATTTACCGCGCCTCGCAGTTGCTTCCAGGAACCACGCGTCGCACGCGCAAGCACTTGCAACTCGCGCTTTGCATCGGGCCAATCAACGGCGGCGGCGCGTGTGAGATTTTCGAGCGCTGCGCCAAAATTGCGCGCGGTGTAGACGCCCATGGCCTGGACGTGCGCCAAGTGTGTAAGCGCCTGCGGATTTCCCGCCTTCGCTGCTTCAAACAAGGTGACGAGCCGCGAGTCCACCTAATTACATCCTGCAATTAAAGATCGAGCAGCATGCGCTCGGGATCTTCGAGGCCTTCCTTCACGCGCACAAGGAATGTGACGGCTTCTTTGCCGTCGACGATGCGGTGATCGTACGAGAGCGCCAGGTACATCATTGGGCGGACAACGATTTGCTTGTCGACGACGACGGGACGCTCTTGGATCTTGTGCATGCCGAGGATGCCGGATTGCGGCGCGTTGAGGATCGGCGTGGACATGAGCGAGCCGTAGACGCCGCCATTGCTGATGGTGAAGGTCGCGCCTTGCAGATCTTCGATCTTCAGATGGCCGTCGCGGGCTTTGATGCCGAGCTCACCGATTTCCTTTTCGATCTCGGCCATCGACTTGTGATCGGCGTCGCGCACAACCGGCACGACGAGACCGCGATCGGTGCCGACGGCGATGCCGATGTCGTAGAAGTTCTTGTAGATGATGTCGTCGCCGTCGATTTCGGCGTTGACGTTCGGGATTTCCTTTAGCGCGGCAATTCACGCCTTCACGAAGAAGGACATGAAGCCAAGCTTCACGCCGTGCTTGCGCTCGAAATTATCCTTGTACTTGTTGCGCGCAGCCATGATGGCCGACATGTCGGCCTCATTGAACGTCGTCAGCATCGCGGCGGTGTTTTGCGCTTCCTTGAGGCGACGCGCGACGGTTTTGCGGAGGCGCGTCATCGGCACGCGCTCTTCGCGGTCGCTGACGATGCGGGCGGCGAGCGGCGGGTGCGCGGCGGGCGCTTGCTGTTGTTGCGCGCCGCGATTTTCGATGATGGCGAGCGCATCGGCTTTGGTGACGCGGCCGTCACGGCCTGAACCGCTCACGCCGGAGAGATCGGCGTTGTTTTCTGCGGCAATGCGCTGAACCGATGGCGGCGCTTGCTTGGCGGCGCCGTTGCTCGCGACGGGTTGCGGCGGGGGAGGCGGCGATGCCGGCTTCGGCGCCTCAACCTTTGGCGCTGGCGTCGCCGCGGGCTGCGTCCCTGCTCCGCCGAGACGAGCGAGCAACGCACCGATGGTGACCGTTGCGCCCTGCTGCGCGACGATCTCGCTCAGCACGCCAGCTTCCGGCGCGGAGACCTCGACCGAGACTTTATCGGTCTCTAGTTCGACGAGCGTTTCGTCCTTGCGAACGGTGTCGCCGGCTTTCTTCATCCACTTCGCGACGGTGGCTTCGCTGACACTTTCGCCGAGGGTCGGCACTACGATATCGGTCATCTCAATTCACTTCGCTGGAGGTGGTTCATCGTGACTAGGAAGCACGGGTGACTCGGTGTGCGTCCAGAACACCATGTCATTGCCGTTGTTTTTCTGAACAAGCCGTGTGCGTTTGGGATCGATCCCGCGCAGCAGGCGTGCGTTGACGGCGATTTTTTCGGCGTCGTCTGTGCCGACAATCGTCATGTGCGTGGAGCAGCCGCAGGTGCGGCAGGTGTGAAACTCCAACATGCGATCACCCCAAATGTAGGTGAACGTGTCGGGCTTCGCGGCAAACTTTACGTCGCGCTGCGGATAATACGCCCAGAGGCCGCCGGTCAGACGGCACTTCGAGCAATTGCAGTCCATCACCCACTCGGGTTCTTCGACTTGGAAGCGGACCGCGCCGCAGTGACATGAGCCGTCCATCGTGGTCATCCGAGCGCTTGCTCCAGCAGAGCTTCGAGCTCTTTGAGGTGCTTCGACATTTGGCCCGCGGCCGTCGAGGCGCTCGCCGGACGGCCAGCGTAGCGCGCACGTTTGGCGTTGATGACCATCTTCTCCAGCGTGAGTTCAATCCACGGCTCGGCGAATGTGTAGCCACCCATGTTCTTCGGCTCTTCTTGGCACCACACGAGCTCCGCGTTCGGGAAGCGCGCAAGCTCGTGCATCATCGACTTCATCGGCCACGGATAGAGCTGCTCGAGGCGCAGGATGTAGACATCGTTGAGGCCACGCTTCTCGCGCTCATCGAGTAGATCGTAATAGACTTTGCCCGAGCAGATCAGCACGCGGCGAATTTCGCTATCGCCTTTGAGCTTGATCGTGGTGTTGCCGTTGTTGAGCTGCGCGTCATCCCACAAAACGCGGTGGAAGGACGTGCCTTCGGCCATGTCAGACAGCGCGGACACCGCCTTCTTGTGACGAAGCAGCGATTTCGGCGTGAAGACGATCAGCGGCCTGCGGAAGTCGCGATGCTGCTGGCGGCGCAGCGCGTGGAAGTAGTTCGCGGGCGTCGTGCAATTGACGACCTGCATGTTGTCTTCGGCGCATTGCTGCAGGAAGCGCTCCATGCGAGCCGAAGAGTGCTCAGGGCCCTGGCCTTCGTAGCCGTGCGGCAAGAGCATCACGAGGCCGGACATACGCAGCCATTTGCGTTCGCCGGAGCTGATGAACTGATCGATCACGACCTGCGCGCCGTTCACGAAGTCACCGAACTGGGCTTCCCAGAGTGTAAGCGTTTTCGGATCGGCGAGCGTGTGGCCGTATTCGAAGCCGAGCACTGCTTCTTCCGACAGGAGCGAGTCGATGACTTCGTAATGCGCTTGGCCTTGGCGGATGTGGTTCAGCGGCGTGTAGCGATCTTCGGTTTGCTGATCGATGAAGTGCGAGTGACGCTGGCTGAACGTGCCGCGGCATGAGTCTTGGCCGCTCAAGCGAACGTTGAAGCCTTCGTCGAGCAACGTCGCGAACGCGAGGTGTTCGCCGAGCGCCCAGTCGACACCCTGCCCTTCATCGATAGCCTTGCGGCGCGCTTCGACGACGCGTTGCACGGTTTTGTGCATGTCGAAATCGCGCGGCAGTTCGGTGATGCGATGGCCGATGTCACGGAGTTTCGCGAGCGGGAACTCGGTTTTGCCGCGACGATCATCGTCCTCTGGCAGCGCGAAGCCAGCCCAATCGCCATCGAGCCAATCGGCCTTGTTGGCGCGATAGTTTTTGCCAGCGTCAAATTCCTTGTCGAGGAATGAGCTGAAGTCGTTTTGCCATTCGTCGAATTCGGCTTGGCTGATGACGCCTTCCTTGACGAGGCGATCGCCGTAGATCTGCACGGTCGTTGGCTGATCTTTGACGCGGCGATACATGATCGGCTGCGTCATCGTCGGGTCGTCGCCCTCGTTGTGGCCGTAGCGACGATAGCAGAACATGTCGATGACGACGTCTTTGCCGAAGAGCTGGCGATATTCGGTCGCGACTTTCGCGGCGAAGACGACCGCTTCCGGATCATCGCCGTTCACGTGGAAGATCGGCGCTTGCACCATCAGCGCGACGTCAGACGGGTACGGCGACGAGCGCGAGAAGCGCGGCGCGGTCGTGAAGCCGATCTGGTTGTTGATGATGAAGTGCATCGTGCCGCCGGTTTTGTAACCGCGCAGGCCCGAGAGCGCGAAGCACTCGGCGACAACGCCCTGCCCTGCGAACGCCGCGTCGCCGTGAATGAGCAGCGGCATGACGCGCGCGCGCAATTCGGCGAGCGCGATGCCCTCTTCCGTCCACGTCGCGCGCTTGGCTTGTTTGGCGCGCGCCTTGCCGAGAACGACGGGATTGACGATTTCGAGGTGCGATGGGTTCGCGGTCAGCGACAGGTGGACGTTGTTGCCGTCGAACGCGCGATCCGAAGATGCGCCCAGGTGATACTTCACGTCGCCTGAGCCGAGCACGTCGTCGGGCGTTGACGAACCGCCCTGGAATTCGTGGAAAATCGCCTGGTACGGCTTGCCCATGACGGCAGCGAGCATGTTGAGGCGGCCGCGGTGGGCCATGCCGAGCACGATCTCTTCAACACCGAGCGCGCCGCCGCGCTTAATGATCTGCTCCATCGCCGGGATCATCGCTTCGCCGCCGTCGAGGCCGAAGCGCTTGGTGCCGGGATGGCGCTTGTGCACGAACTTCTCGAAGCCCTCGCCTTCGATGAGCTTCTTCAGGATCGAGCGCTTGCCTTCCGGCGTGAACGCGACGCCCTTATCCGGCCCCTCGATGCGCTCTTGGATCCACGACTTCTCGCCGGGATCGGAGATGTGCATGAACTCGACACCGATCGTCTCGCAATAGGTGCGCTTCAGGATCGTCAGCATCTCGTTGACGCTGGCCGTCTGCAGACCGAGCACGCCGTCGATGAAGATCGGACGATCGAGATCGTTCGGGCCGAAGCCGTGCGTTGACGGATCAAGCTCCGGCGCCGGCGGGCGCGTTTCAATGCCGAGGGGATCAAGCTTCGCCGCAAGGTGACCGCGCGTGCGATAGGCGCGGATCATCATCAGCGCGCGCACGCTATCTCGCGCGGCGGATTGAACGTCTTGCGTCGAGGCGCCCGGCAGGCGCGCGGCGACTTTTTGTTCAAGCTTGGTGGCGAGCGCGCCCCAATTGCCATCGAGCAGCGCGGTCGTCTCAGTGGTCTGCGGACGCGCGATCTCGGCGCGGTACCAAGACGGGCCTTTAACGGCGGCGGCGACAGCTACTGGATCGTCGCGCACGGCGTCGAAGAAGTTGCGCCAGGAGACGTCGACCGAGTTCGGATCGCGGGCATAACGCGCGGCCATCTCTTCCACGAACGTCGCGTTGGCGCCGTAGAGGAAGCTCGTTTCGAGCATGGCCGTATTGGAGAGGCTGCGGGCGTCATCCGCCATGGAACGCTGACCTTTCGGAAACCGGGCAGAACCCATGGAAAATATAGGGCGCACCGTCAGACGGCGCCCCTTCTAAAGTGCGTCGGTAAAGGATTGAAGGGCTGCTTTGGCGCAGGGCTGCGGGTTTATTCAGCTGCCTACCGATCAAGCGGCGGCGCAACGTCCTCGCTGGAACGCCTGCCACTGGTCGTTGCTCATCCTTTGGATTTCGAGTGAGCCACCAGCGGCGAGGCCTGTGATGACAAGCCAGCCATCTTCAATCCGGAGCGGTTGATTGAGCCGGCGGTTGAAGCGTTGGAGGCCCTGCACCTCGAATTCGGCGGTAATGGAGGTGAAGGCGCGGCGGTTCCAGACCGACACTTCCGGCTCGCGTGCGACCACCACGCGGCCGAGGCGAAGGCTGCGCGTGATGGCCGGTTCGGCCGGCGCTTCTTCGCCAAGCACTGCCCACTCTTCCCGGTAGTCGAAGCTCGGGCCGAATGACATGCGACCGGTGCGGACGCCCGCGCCCGTGCGCTCGTTCAGCATCGCCGGGAATGCTTGCGTGGCGGCATTGGAGTCACGCGCCGGGACGACGCAGACCGCGTTGCGGCCTCGGGCTGCTCTCGCGTCGAGCCCAGGCGGCGGCGCGGCGTTTGCGCAATAGGCTAAGCCGTAGTTCTGCAATCCGTCCGTTCCATCGCCGAGGATGATCATCGGCGACAGAAGTTCACCGGCACGAATGCCGAGACCATCGCGCGCGGATGCGAGGTGCCGGCGTGGCGCTGGCGCAAGCTCCAGCGTGGCGATGACTTCGCTTGGCGCAAACGTGGCGGAAGGAGCGAGCGCTGTGTGTTGAACGGTGAAGGCTTGTTCAAGCGCATTGCCACTCGGCGCGGCGTTTATGGAGGCACCTTCAGGGCACCAGTTGAGCGGATCGATCTGTGCGAATGCATCGTTCGCGGTGCAGGCCCAGAGAGCGGCGACAGCGAAAACCGCACGCATGATCTAGCCTTTCAGCAATTCCGACATCGTCCGCCCCAGGGCCGCCGGGTGCGGCGATACCTTAATGCCGGCAGCTTCGAGCGCTGCGATCTTTGACGGCGCGTCGCCTTTACCGCCCGAAATGATCGCGCCGGCGTGGCCCATGCGGCGCCCTGGAGGCGCGGTGCTGCCGGCGATGAAGCCGACCGTTGGCTTCCAGCGGCCCTTCTTCTTTTCGTCGGCAAGGAATTGCGCGGCGTCTTCTTCGGCGCTGCCGCCAATCTCGCCGATCATGATGATGGCTTGAGTTTCAGGATCGCCGAGGAAAAGTTCGAGCACGTCGATGAATTCAGTGCCTTTCACCGGGTCGCCGCCGATGCCGACAGCGGTTGTTTGGCCGAGGCCCTCATTCGTCGTTTGGAAAACGGCTTCGTAGGTCAGCGTGCCGGAGCGCGAAACGACGCCGACTTTGCCCTTTTGGAAAATCTGGCCCGGCATGATGCCGATCTTGCATTCGTTCGGCGTCAGAATGCCGGGGCAGTTCGGGCCGAGCAGTTTCGACTTCGATTTTTCGAGCTTTGCCTTCACGCGCACCATGTCGAGCACCGGAATGCCTTCGGTGATGCAGACGATGTACGGGATCTCAGCGTCGATCGCTTCTTCGATAGCGGCCGCGGCGCCTGGCGGCGGCACGTAGATCACAGTCGCGTCGGCGCCGGCCTTTTCCTTTGCTTCGGCGACGGTGTTGAACACCGGCAGACCAAGGTGCGTTTGGCCGCCCTTCCCTGGGCTGACGCCACCGGTCATCTTGGTGCCGTAGGCGATGGCTTGTTCGGAGTGGAACGTGCCGTTCTTGCCGGTGAAACCCTGGCAGATGACGCGCGTGGAAGCGTTGACGAGAATGGACAAATGGGGCCCCGGGCCGATGGAAACGTGGAATTCGGGGCCGGTCCTAAACCACGCCGCCCAGCTTGCAAACCCTCGCGGCTGGACGCCGGTGTAGCGAAGGCGCTTCGGCCGGGCTATCGTTTGGGAAACGGGGGCCATGATGGCTTTGAGCCGAAGGACTTTGCTTGGCTTAGGCGCGGCATTCGCGGCGAGCGCCTGGCCTGCATGGGCTCAAACCGAACCGAGCGCCGCCGCCGCACTGGTCAACGAGCAAGCGACTGCCGCCGCCGAAGGCAAAGGGGTCCTGCTCCAGTTTTATGCAAGCTGGTGCGGCTGGTGCCAGCCAATGGATCAGCTGCTTGAGAGCAGCGTGTTTACGCGGGTGATCTCACCGCGCTTTCGCACTTACCGCGTACGCGCGATCGAAATGCGCGAGAACATGCGCCGACAACAGCTTGCTGGCGCCGACGACATCTACCGACGGTACGCGCCGGAGCACTCTGGCTTGCCCTTCTTGGTGTTCATCGCCGCCGATGGGCGCACGCTAATCAATAGCGTCGCCCCCGCTACGAATGAAAACATCGGCTATCCGGTAGCGCGCGAAGAATTGGACTGGTTTGACACCATGGTGCGCACTGCCGCGCCGCAGGCAACGCGCGACGAGCGGCTGGCCATCTTGCGCGCGTGCGTGCGACTGGCCGGTTAGCTCATGACGAAGGCGTTGAGCTTGTTGCCGTCCGGGTCACGGAAATAACCGGCGTAGAAGCCGGGCCAGCGCTCGCCTGCCGGGCCTTCGCATTTGGCCCCAAGCGAGAGGGCGAGATTGTAGATCTCATCGACCTGCGCGCGATCCTTGCACTCAAGCGCGACCATAACGCCGTTCCCGATGGTGGCGGTGTTGCCGTCGAACGGCTTGGTGAGGCCGATGCCGGCGCCGCCGCCGGGCGTGCCCCACGCGATGAAACTATCGTTCTCCATCATGCGCGAGACGCCGAGCGCGCCGGCGATCTTGTCGTAGAACGCGGCAGCGCGCGGGAGATCGTTGGTGCCGAGTGTGACGTAGCCGATCATATTGATCCTCCCTAGCGCGTCAGCGCGTGCAATTCAGGCCATCACCCGCGCCGTCGGTGAGCACGAGCGTGGTTTGGGTCAATGACGTCACCGCGAACGGCGCATTGCCGTATTGCGTGACAAATTGCGATTCTAGCTGCGAAAGTCCGGCTTCACCGGCCGGGTGCTCTGAACGCGCCATCGGCCGCCCGTTCACGATCATGTCGCCGATGCGCGCAGCCGAAATGCTCTCACTGACGACGCCCGTGGCGGGATCGTAAGCCCAGTTGCCTGACAGAGTGAGCGACAAACGCACGGCGCCACCTTGTTGCACGGAGTAGAGCTTTATCTCCATCGCGTTGCCAGGGGTATAATCGTTGGTGATGCGTTCGTACTGATCCTGGACACCGTGGGCTGTGCATTCCCAGTGGCCGACGATCAATTGATCGGGCGTCGCCTGCGCCTGCGCTTGACCAACGAGCAATGCGAAGGCCACGCCGACAAAAGAGGCCCGCAAAGATAAATTCATGACTCTCTCCCCTACTTAACGCGCAATTTGGCACGCGCCCGAGACGCGGTCAAAATTCAAGGTGGAGATGGATGAAGCACGCTGAAGTTCACTACCGACGTTGTTTGATCGCCGACGATCTGAACGAAACCCAGACGTCCCTCCCGCAAAGCTACGAGCCGGACTTCGTCGGCCAGCTCCGCGCCGTTGCTGATATTGTCTTCAGGGTCTCGGAGATAAGCGAACACTTCTCCGCCGGGTCCCCACGACTGAAAGCGGCGAAACCCCAACCACCGGCGGATCACGCTGGCCTGTTGCGAAAACCCGCGTCGTTCGAGAACCATGCAGAACTCGGCGCGGGCATGGCCTTCGTCGACGGGCCCTTCGCCTAGCGCAAGCATCACTACTGAATCCTCTGGCGGCGCCCAGGCCTGGGATGTCGTCCAGTGCATGATGAAGCCATACCCGACGTTTTCGGGGTCGCGCTGCTGGCGCTCTGTTTCACTGAGCTGACGCCACCCCCGCGCCTGCAACTCAGCGGCGATGGTGGTTGCATTGGCGTGCTGAGCAAAACAGGTGTCGCGCACCAGGCTAAGAGCTTGGGTTCGCGCGTAGTCCAATATTTCCATTTGTTCGGCGGACGCGGCTGTGGGCGCCACCGCTAGCGCCGCCAAGGCGAAAAGCGCGGCGCGCACGGCGGTTAGCCCTTCACTGCCGCCACGATCTTCCGCGCGGCGTCTTCCAAATCATCCGCCGCAATCACATTCAGCCCGCTGTTGCGGATGATGGCTTTGCCTTCGTTGACGTTGGTGCCTTCGAGGCGAACGACGAGCGGCACTTCGAGGCCGACGCTCTTCACCGCCGCGATCACGCCTTCGGCGATAACATCGCAACGCGCGATGCCGCCGAAAATGTTGACGAGAATGCCCTTCACCTTCGGATCGGCGAGGATGATCTTGAACGCGGCTTCGACCTTGTTCTTATCGGCGCCGCCGCCGACGTCGAGGAAGTTTGCGGGCTCGGCGCCGAAGAGCTTGATGATGTCCATCGTGGCCATGGCGAGGCCGGCGCCGTTGACGAGACAGCCGATTTCACCGTCGAGCGCGATGTAAGAAAGATCGTACTTCGAGGCTTCGATTTCGCGTTCGTCTTCTTCGCCGATGTCGCGCAGATCGGCCCATTCCTTGTGACGGAACGCGGCGTTGGAATCGAAGCTCACCTTCGCGTCGCCGCAGAGGAGTTTGTTGTCTTCAGTGACGATGAGCGGATTGATTTCGAGCAAGCTCATGTCGCTCTTGGTGAAGGCTTCGTAGAGCTGCTTGATCAGCGTATCGCACTGGGTGGCCAGATCGCCGCTGATGCCGAAGGCAGCTGCGACCTTCGCGGTGTCGGCGCTCGTCGGGCCGGTGAGCGGGTCGATGCCGATGGTCGAAATTTTTTCCGGCGTGTCGTGCGCAACTTCTTCGATGTTCATGCCGCCCGCTTCGGACGCGACGAAAGCGACACGGCCCTGCTCGCGATCGACCAGTGCGGAGAGATAGAACTCCTTCGCGATCTTCACGCCTTCTTCGATGTAGATGCGGTTCACCACGCGGCCGTGCGGCCCGGTCTGAATCGTGACCAGCGTGTTGCCGAGCATTTGCGATGCGTAGAGGCCGACATCTTCCGGCTTGAAGGCGATGCGCACGCCGCCCGTCTCGCCTGCGTTGGCTTCCTTGAACTTGCCCTTGCCGCGGCCACCAGCATGGATCTGGCTCTTTACCGCCCAGACCGAACCACCGAGCCTCGCGGCAGCGTCGATGGCTTCTTCCGTGGTGAAGGCGGGAAAACCGCGCGGGACCGGCGCGCCGAAGCTCTTGAGGACGGCTTTGCCTTGGTATTCGTGGATGTTCATGCGGGCCCCGAAAGCTTCTGGATTCGGTCGCTTTATAGGCCGGAAGCGTGCGCCGCCAAGCCCGCGAGAGCGCAAGCCGCCAGAACCAGCAGCAAATTCGCCTTGAACCGGATCAGCGCGACGCCCGCGGCAAGCGCCAGGGCGATCATCCACCAAATGCCGGACGTTGGGTCAGGCAATTCGGCGAAGCCAAGCTGAACTTGGCGCGCAAAGAGCGCGTGCGTCGCGAAAAAGAGCGCGAGCTTGGCGATGACGCCGAGCACTGCGGCTGTGATCGCGGCGAGTGCGCCGGCGGCGCGAGGGTTGTGTTGGAGGCGCTCGGCGTACGGCGCGCCGGCGAAGATCCAGACGAAGCTCGGCGCGAACGTGCACCAGAGCGCAATGGCGGCGCCGGCGAGCGCGAGCCCACCGGCGTTGTGGCCCGCGAGATAGCCGACGAACTCGTTCACGAGGATGAGCGGACCTGGAGTTGTTTCGGCGAGGCCGAGCCCGTCGATCATTTGCTCCGTCGTGAGCCAGCCGCGTGTCGCCGCTTCGGTGGTGAGATAAGCAAGCAATGCGTACGCGCCGCCGAACGTCACGCAGGCGAGGATCGAGAACACGAGCGCGATCTGGAAGAGCACGTGGTCGGTGCCGAGTGTGAACGCGATGATCGCCGGTGGCGCGATCCAGAGGATAAGCCAGAGCGCCGCCTGAGAGATTGCGCCTCTGCGTGCGGGTTCCTTTGCGCCCTCCTCTGACAAAGCGCCCGTACGCCCGCCGAACGTTGCGGGCGACATCGTGCCCATCAGTCCGGCAGCTATAATCACAAACGGAAACGGTGCGCCTAGAACAAGAGCGAGGAACGCAGCAATCGCGACCCACAACGCGATGTTGGTTTTCAGCGCGCGCTTGCCGACTTTGATAAGCGCTTCGGCGACGAGCGCGACGACGGCGCATTTGATGCCATCGAACGCTGCGGCCACGAGCGGCACGTCACCGTAGCTCACATAGAGCCAAGACAGCGCGAGTACTATCAGCGCGCCGGGGATGACAAACATCCAGCCGGTGATCAGCGCGCCGGCCCAGCCGCGCAGGCGCCAGCCGATATACGTCGCAAGCTGTTGCGCTTCGGGGCCCGGTAGCAGCATGCAAAACGCGAGCATGCGTTGGAAGCGATCGTCGTCGATCCACTTGCGCTCATCCACGAAGACGCGGTGCATCAGCGCGATTTGTCCGGCCGGGCCGCCGAAGCCGAGGCAACCGACCTTCAGTGATTCTGCAAACAGCGTGGAAAGCGGCACACTCACGCTTGGGCGCTAGCGTGGATTGTTGGTTGCTGCAATCGCGCCAGCGTCATGTTCGGCTTTATCTTCTTCGCCGTACGCGATTTCGCCGGCAGCGACGCTGGTGCCGAGTTGCGGCGCGAATTCTTCCTTGGTGACGGGGCCGCGCCGTGTTGAGCGTCGCCAGAACATCGCGAGACAAACGAAGAGCGCCGCGCCGCCTGAAAACCAGAACATGCCAGCGACATCGAACCAATCCACCAGCGGACCCATGACAAGTGGGCCAATGACCGAGCCAGCTGCCCAAACGAAGAGCAAACCTGCTGCGGATTGCGCAAGTTTGCCGGGTTCTGCGCGGTCGGCCATGTGCGCAACCGCGATGCCGTAAAACGAAAGCGCCCCCGCGCCCCAGAAGAAGAAAAGCAGCACAGCGGACCAACTGAGGAGTTGCCCGCTCCAGATCGCCAGCGCGAACGAAGATGCGGCGGCGAGTGCTGCGAGGCCAGCGATCACAAGCCGCCGGTCGATGCGATCAGACAAACGACCCGCAGGCCATTGCAACAACAGCGATCCGGTGAACGCAGCCGAGTAGAACTCAGCTGCGGCGTTCGCGCCGTAATGGTCGGATGCATAAAGCGGCGCCAGCGCAAGAACACCGCCATTTACCAGCCCTGCCCCGAAGCAACCGATGACAGCGGCGGGCGCCGTAGCAAATTGTTCAACGAGCGCGAGCGGTTGCGCTTTCGGCGGATCTGGTTGCGCAGCGGAGGTGAAGCAAAGCGGCACCATTGAGAGCGCAGCGAGCGCCGCGCCGATCATCCAAGGTTCGGCGCCTGATGGCGCATAGCCGAACGCGAGGAACGGGCCGAGTGCGAGCGCGCCCTTGGTGAGCACCATGTAGACGCTCATCACTTCGCCGCGCGCGTGCCGACCGATGGAGTAAGAAAGCCAGCTTTCGACGGCGGCGAACATCAGCGCCACCGACATGCCGGCGATCATGCGTGCGACGCCCCAGTACCAGATATGGTCGCTGAAATGCAGCGCGAGCGTGGTGACAGAGAAGATCGCAGCGCATGCGGCGTACACGCGGATGTGACCGACGCGCGCGAACAGCACTGTCGCAATCATCGCGCCCATCATGAAGCCGGCCGAGTACGACGCAGCAACGAGGCCGAGCGCAGTGCGCGAATGCTCTTCGGTAAATGCAATTGGAATGCGGACGCCGAGCAATCCGCCCGCAAGTTGCAGGATCGTCACGGCTGCGATTAGTGCAGCGACGTTGCGCAGCAGGCTCGGCATGAGAACGTGCGCTGTGTAGGCGTGTTCTGCGCGATTGGGAATTCCGTTTCGCGCAGAACAGCCAAGGCGTTTTAGCGCAGTGTGAGCACCGCTTCTGATGGCGCACTAACCTCAAGCGCGGCATCGGCGAAACGCGGCGGGCCGAAGCTCATCGGCGCATCGTTGGAAAACGCGGTGGGTTCCGATGGCATGCCGACGACGTTGCGGTTGAGGTGGCCGTCATTGTTGGTGTCTTGATACGCGGCTAGACCGTAGCGTCCGCTTGCGGGCACTTGCAGGCGCAGCGTCACAGACGTGCCGGTGGAGTCGATCTGCTCGCCGACAACCGGTTCGCCGAGCCACGTGCCTTCGTCATAAAGGGCGACGCGCACCTGGCCTTGATCCGGCCGCACATTGTCCACACGCACATCGAGGCTGACTTGATCGGCGTGAGCTTGGCCATTGAGCAGAACAGCAAGCGCAAGGGCGCCCGCCGCCGTGGCGGTGAAGAGTCTCATGATAGTTCTCCTTTGGAAAAATCAGCCGAAGAATGTCTCGAACATGATGCGGCCGGGGATGAAGGTGAG
>JAPLOL010000080.1 GCA_026400735.1 Alphaproteobacteria bacterium
ACAGCGGCGCAAATCATGTCATCCTCTGCGCGTTGTTTGGGCGGATCGTGCGCGGCGTCACCAACCTCACCTTATCGCCGCCAGATTTGCATGGCTTTCTTGTAACGCGTCTAGGAACCGGAGTTCTTATCTAAAGGTTTCTGAGACGGACGGAGGCATGATGTCTGAAGATCTTTTTCGCAGCTACGCGCGCTCATTTGAGCAGCGCCGCGAAGCAGAGATGTCGCTGCAGGACTTCCTGACGCTCTGCCGTGACGAACCGATGGCTTACGCGAGTGCGCACGAGCGATTGCTTGCGGCGATCGGCGAACCAAAAATGGTCGATACGTCAAAGGACGCGCGCCTCGGCCGCGTGTTCATGAACCGCACGATGCGGTTCTATCCGGCGTTCGCTGAATTCTACGGAATGGAAGAGACGATCGAGCGCATTGTCGCGTTCTTCCGTCACGCTGCGCAGGGTTTGGAAGAGCGCAAGCAGATCATTTATCTGCTCGGGCCGGTTGGCGGCGGGAAGTCGTCACTCGCTGAGCGCCTGAAAGCGCTAATGGAAGAGCAGCCTATCTATGTGCTGAAGGCGGGCGATGCACTCTCGCCTGTGTTCGAGCATCCGCTTGGATTGTTCGATCCAGCCGTGTGGGGCCAGCGTCTTGAAGACGATTACGGCATTCCGCAGCGCCGCCTGAGCGGCCTGATGAGCCCCTGGTGCGTGAAGCGGCTCGACGAATTCGGCGGCGACATCACGAAATTCCGCGTTGCCAAGCTCAATCCATCGCGCCTGCGCCAAATCGGTGTCGGCAAAGTCGAGCCTGGGGACGATAACAACCAAGACGTTAGCTCGCTCGTTGGCAAGGTCGACATCCGCAAGCTCGAAATGCACGCGCAAAACGATCCTGATGCGTACTCGTACTCGGGCGGCCTCAACCGCGCCAACCAGGGCATGCTCGAATTCGTCGAGATGTTCAAAGCGCCGATCAAGATGCTGCACCCGTTGCTGACCGCAACGCAGGAAGGCAATTACGTCGGTACTGAGAACATCGGCGCTATCCCGTTCAACGGCATCATCATGGCGCACTCGAACGAGGCCGAGTGGCAGACGTTCAAGAACAATAAGAACAACGAGGCCTTCATCGACCGCATCTACGTGATCAAGGTCCCGTATGTGCTGCGCGTACAAGAAGAGCAGCGCATCTATGACAAGCTGATCCGTGGCTCCGAGTTGTCTGAAGCGCCGTGCGCGCCGGGCACGCTTGAAATGCTGGCGCGCTTCTCGGTGCTTTCGCGCTTGAAGGAGCACGAGAACTCAAACGCGTTCGCGAAGATGCGCGTTTATAACGGCGAGAGCTTGAAGGAAGTCGATCCGAAAGCGCGGACGCTGCAAGAGTACAAAGACGCCGCGGGCGTTGATGAAGGCATGGAGGGCATCTCGACGCGCTTTGCGTTCAAGGTGCTGGCCGCGACCTACAATCATGACACGACGGAAGTCGCCGCCGATCCGGTACACTTGATGTACGTGCTCGAGCAGCAAGTGCGTCGCGAGCAATATCCGCAAGAGCAAGAAGGGCGGTTGCTGGAGTTCATCAAAGCCGATCTGGCGCCGCGTTATGCGGAGTTTATCGGCAACGAGATCCAGAAGGCGTACTTGGAGTCGTATCACGACTTCGGCCAGAACCTGTTCGATCGCTATGTCGATTTCGCCGACGCTTGGATCGAAGACATCGATTACAAAGATCCGGACACCGGCCAGCTGCTCAATCGCGAATTGCTCAATCAAGAGCTTTCAAAGATTGAGAAGCCTGCCGGCATTGCGAACCCTAAGGATTTCCGCAACGAGGTCGTGAAGTTCACGCTCCGCGCGCGTGCGGGCCATGGCGGCAAGAACCCGTCTTGGACGTCGTACGAGAAAATCCGCGAAGTGATTGAGCGCCGGATGTTCAGTCAGGTCGAGGATCTGCTGCCGATCATCTCCTTCGGTTCGAAGAAGGACGGCGACTCGGAGAAGAAGCACGAGGAGTTTGTGTTGCGCATGGTCGAGCGCGGCTACACTGAGCGGCAAGTCCGCCGGTTGGTCGAGTGGTACATGCGCGTCAAGCAAGCGGGCTAAGGCGGGCCGCGCCATGAACATTATCGATCGCCGCCTGAATCCCGGCGGGAAGAGTTTCGCGAACCGCCAGCGCTTCTTACGGCGCGCCCGCGCGCAGGTGCGTAAGGCGGTGCGTGAAGCGTCTTCGTCGCGCTCGATTAAGGATGCGGGCAAGGGCGGCGAAGTTTCGATTCCGGCTGGCGGCGTGCATGAGCCGCACCTGCGTCGCTCGGGTCAAGGCGGCGTGCGCGACTACGTGCTGCCGGGCAACAAGAAGTACATTGAAGGCGATAGCATCGCGCGTCCGCTGCAAGGTGGCGGTCAAGGCTCGAAGGCCAGCGATAGCGGCGATGGTGAAGATGAGTTCCGCTTTGCGTTGAGCGACGAGGAATATCTCGATCTTTATCTTGAGGACTTGGAGTTGCCGGATCTCGCAAAGCGCCAAGTATCTGGTGCGAAAGCCGTGCAATGGCGTCAGGCCGGCTATTCGGTCTCAGGTCCGCCCTCGCGCATCTCTGTACCGCGCACGCTTCGTCATTCGATGTCGCGTCGGATCGCACTGAAACGGCCAAAGAAGGAAGAGATCGTCGCGCTGCGCGAAGAGATCGAGAAGCTGGAGCGAGAGGGCGGGCAGTTCGAAGCGCTCGTTGAGAAGCGTAAGGCGCTTGAGCAAATTATTCTGCGTTCCAAGCGCATTCCGTATATCGATCCGGTGGATGTGCGTTTCCGCCGTCTGGAATCGAACCCGAAGCCGATCGCGAAGGCGGTGATGTTCTGCCTGATGGACGTCTCCGGCTCGATGAACGAGCACATGAAGGATCTGGCCAAGCGGTTTTACTCGCTGCTCTATCTTTTCCTGAACCGCCGCTACGAGCACGTCGATGTGGTGTTCATCCGCCACACGCATGAAGCGTCCGAGGTGGATGAACAGACGTTCTTCTACTCACGCGAAACGGGCGGCACGGTGGTGTCGACGGCTCTGTTCGAGATGCAGAAGATCGTGCGCGAGCGTTACCCGGTCGATCAGTGGAACATCTACGCGGCCCAAGCGAGCGATGGCGACAACACATCAAGCGACAACGCTGTGGTTCTGGCGCAGCTGCGCGATGTGATCCTGCCGATTTGCCAATACTATGCTTATGTCGAAGTCGGCATGGATGATGAGGACGATCATCCTGGGGCGGGCGAGCCGAGTACCAATTTGTGGCGTGCGTACCGGCGCGTTTCCGTCGATGCGCCGTTTGCGATGCGCAAGGTCAAGCATCGTCGCGACATCTATCCTGTGTTCCGCGAATTGTTTGCGCGCCGCCCTGAAGGCGTCGCGGCGGATGGCGCCTCATGACTTTGCTCGCACCCGATAACAAGCTGCTCTTCAAAGGTCCCGACTGGGACTTCGATCTCATTCGCCGCGTGCACGATGCGTGCGGTGAGATAGCGATCAATGAGATGGGGCTCGATCCTTATCCCAATCAGATCGAAGTGATCACGACAGAGCAGATGCTGGATGCGTATGCCTCAACCGGCATGCCTCTCTTTTATCGGCACTGGTCGTTCGGTAAGGAATTTGCGCGCAACGAGGCGCTTTATCGCAAGGGCTATCAAGGTCTTGCGTACGAGATCGTGATCAACTCGAACCCGTGCCTCGTCTACATCATGGAGGAAAACTCCGCGATGATGCAGACTTTGGTGATCGCGCACGCGGGGTACGGCCACAGCCACTTCTTCAAGAACAATTACGTGTTCAAGCAGTGGACCGACGCTGACGGCATTCTCGACTATCTCGAATTCGCGCGCACACTGATCTCGAAATTCGAAGAACGCTATGGTCACGAAGAAGTCGAGCGCGTGCTTGATGCCGCTCACGCGCTGCAAAGCCACGGCATTCATCGCTTTCCGCGCAAGCGCATGCCAGATCTTCGCTCTGAGCAGCGCCGGGAGGAGGAGCGGCGCTTGCATGGCGAGCAGCTCTTCAACGATCTCTGGCGCACGGTGCCACAAGGTAAGCGCAAGGCGAACGACGGTGATGACGAACGTCGCAAGGCGTTGCTCGGCCTGCCGGAAGAGAATTTGCTCTACTTCTTGGAGAAGACAGCGCCGCGGCTTGCGCCATGGCAGCGCGAAATCTTGCGCATGGTGCGGATGATCAATCAGTACTTCTATCCGCAGCGTCAGACGAAGGTGATGAACGAGGGTTGCGCGACGTTCGTGCACCATCGCGTCATGAACCGCCTGCACGAGAAGGGTCAGATCGACGACGGCGCATTCCTGGAATTCCTGCACTCGCACACCAGCGTGGTGATGCAGCCGGATTTCGATGATCGGCGTTACTCCGGCATCAATCCGTATGCGCTCGGCTTTGCGATGTGCTGCGATATCGAACGCATCTGCACGAACCCGACCGATGAAGATCGCGAGTGGATGCCGGATATCGCCGGCAACAACGATCCGTACGGTTCGCTGCGCAATATTTGGGCGAACTTCCGCGATGAGAGCTTCGTCTCGCAGTATCTGTCGCCGCAATGCATCCGCAGCTTCGGCCTCTTCAACGTCCACGATGACGAAGAAGACGAGGACATGAACGTCGCAGCGATCCACGATGAGCGTGGTTATCGCAAAATCCGCCGTGCTCTCTCGAAGCGTTATGACGTGGCTTACAGCGATCCGGACATTCAGATCGTCGACGTTGATCTCGCTGGCGACCGCAAACTCATCCTTTCACACCGCGTGCTGGACGGCATGACGCTGGAAGACAGCGATACCGATAAAGTGCTGCAGCACGTCGCCGATCTTTGGGGCTATGACGTGAAGCTGGTGGAAGCGGATGATGCGGGCACAGTGCGTGCCGAGCACACTGCGAGCCCGCGCCGGCCGTTCATGTGAGCGAGGCGTTCACAGGCTCGAAGATCGCGCTGTTTCACGACAATCGCGTGCTCGTCTATCTCCGTGATGATAGCGATCGCATTCCGTTTCCGGCGGCCTGGGATTTGCCGGGCGGTGGGCGTGAGAATGACGAGACGCCCGATGAGTGCGCGTTGCGTGAGCTGTTCGAAGAGTTTGGCCTGCGGCTCGATCCGGCGCGCATCGTGTGGCGGACGATTTATCCGAGCTGGTCGGACCCTGCATTGGTTGCGCATTTCATGGTCGCACACATCGGTCCGGAGGACATCGCGCAGATCGTCTTCGGCAATGAAGGTCAGCGCTGGGAGATGATGCCGGTCGCGACGTATCTCGCGCACGAAGCCTGCGTACCGCATTTGCGTGATCGGTTGCGCGATGCGGCGGCGGCGAATTTGGCCGGCTTCTAAATACCGATGCGCCGCAAGCCGTCGGCGATTGCGGGATCAACTTGAACGTCGCGGGCGCTGATTGGGCGTGTGAGCCGCAAAGTTTCCATGCTGCGTGCGCGTGAGAGGGCGACGTAGGCTTGGCCAGGTGCAAAGGCGCCGCGGCCGAGGTCGATCTCGACGCTGTCGAGCGTCATGCCTTGGGCTTTGTGGATGGTGAGCGCCCAGGCGGGGGCGAGCGGGAATTGCACGTATTTGAATTCCTCTTTCACTTCCATGCGGTTTTCTTTTTGGTTCCACGTCCAGCGCGCTTGCGGCCACACGGCGCGGCCGACATCGACCTCATCGCCGGCATCGAGCAGCACTTGGACGATGTCTTCGTCGAACGCTTTCACGGTGCCGAGTGAGCCATTCACCCACCGGCCTTCGGGATCGTTCTGCGTGAAGATCACGCGCGCGCCGCGCTTCAACACAAGCTCCATCGGCGCGGGGAAGCGATCGCCTTGTGCTTTCGGCGCTTCGCCTTCGAAGCCGCCGGTGTAGCGCGCAGCAGTGCCTTCAAGCGAGGCGAGGCCGCGCTGGTTGTAGCCGTCGGCGACAGCGTTGGTGGCGCAGAGCAGAACCGGCCGCTTCGGCAGCGAGCGATCGAGACACACGGTGTTGAGAATCGTCACGGCTTCTTCGACACCGCGGCGTTCGCGGATTGATGAGAGCAGATGGATGAAGTCCTGGTTGGTTTGGCGGTGAACTTCGGTGAGCTCGACCGCAGCGATCGGCGCATCTCGCAGGCAATGTGCGGAGAACGCGTAGGGGCTGTTGTATCCGGCGTCTTCGAGGAGCTGGCCCTCGTCGCCGCGGACGACGGGAGGAAGTTGGTAGAAGTCGCCGACAAGTAGCATCTGCACGCCGCCGAATGGTCGCGAGCTTTTGCGTGCGATCTGCAGGTGTGAGTTCATTGCGTCGAGCACGTCGGCGCGCACCATCGAGACCTCGTCGATGATGAGACGTGAGATCGCGCGCGCGGTGCGCGTGAAGAAGTAGCTGGGCTTTTCGGCGTTGCCGATCATTGGGCGCGGCGGGAAGCCGAAAAAGGAGTGAATGGTTTGGCCGCCGATGTTCATGGCGGCGAGACCCGTTGGCGCGAGCAATGCTTGTGGATAGCCGGGATTGCTCTCGACCAGCGTGCGGATGAAATGGCTCTTGCCGGTGCCGGCGCGGCCAACGAGCATAATGACCGGCGTACGATCGTTGATCGCGGCAAGCGCTTCGGTGACGGCGGGATCGGGACGCGTTGCGGGAATCATCGCCCGCAATATAGGCGCTAGAAGCTTAGAGCGACCAGGGCAGGTGTGCGGAGAACGGGCGCGGCAAGCCGTCGAACGCCAGCGAAATGTCTTCGTTCGTCTGCGGTGTGTCGCCGATAATGAAGCCGCGGCGAGGTTGTTGGCGCGGCGTGCGCGATTGGTGGCCTTGGGAGACGGCAAAGCGCGTCCAATGCGCGGGCGTGATTTCTACCGGCGCCTTGGGCTCTTCTTGCGGCACGATCAGCACAGGCACGCGCGGCGCGACGAGTATCGTTTCGTCGGTCAGGCCGGCGATGGCCGCGAACTCTTCGGCGCCGATCATTTGCGGTACGCTACCGGAAATGCGCAGGCGCATCTCTAACTCGTACGTGGCGCCCGACGGTTCAACAACGCGCAGGCGCACACCGTGCACGGCGTTGCGTTCGCTTTGAAGGATTGAATTATCGGCGAGCGTGACGACGCCCATTTCGCGATCGATGACGAACCGGCCGTTGGCGTCGTCGAGCAGGTAGAAGCCCGGCTCTTGCGTTTTCACCGTTTCGCGCGGGCCTAAATACGACATCGCGCTCTCAATCGCTTCGCGTGCGGGCGCGCGATCGGGATCAACTTCGATCGAGTCGAAACTTTGCGAAAAGGGGTCGAGTGGCGGAACGGTCATCCCGCCACTCTGCCTTAGCATGGCTAATTGCTGGTGAAGCGCGCGTTTGCGACTTGTTAGGTCTTGGGCCCGCTTTGGCCTTCGCCAGGCTCAGGCCGACGCTGTCTTTGCGAAAGTCACGCTTGGACTTTATTTACGCTTGTTGCTCGCCCCAACCGTAGGCGCCCTTCACTTCAAGGAATTCTTCAACACCGAAGGCGCCGCCTTCGCGGCCGATGCCCGATTGCTTATAGCCGCCGAAGGGCGAGCCCAAGCCGCCTTGCGCGCCATTGATATGAATCATGCCGGCGCGGAGTTTCTTGGCGACTTTGCGCGTGCGCTCTTCCGACGTGCCTTGAACGTAAGCAGCGAGGCCATACGGGGTGTCGTTGGCGATGCGCACGGCTTCTTCTTCGGTTTCGTACGGGATCACGACCAGCACCGGTCCGAAGATTTCTTCGCGCGCGATGGTCATGTTGTTGTTCACGTCGGCGAACACCGTCGGTTTCACGTAATAGCCGCGGTTAAAGCCCTCGGGACGGCCCACGCCGCCTGCGGCGAGACGCGCGCCTTCATCGATGCCCTTTTGAATGAGGCCTTGCACCTTTTGGAATTGGTTGGCGTTCGCCAGCGGCCCGATTGCGCCTGGCTCTGCTTGATCCGGCGCTTGCACCTTGATGCTCTTTGCAGTCTGCGCCGCGATGCCGACGATCTCTTCGTACTTCGACTTCGGCGCCAGCATGCGAGACGGCGCGTTGCAGCTTTGGCCGGTATTGTTGGCCATGTGCAGCATGCCGCGCGCGACCGAGGTTTTGAGATCGGCGTCGTCAAGAATGATGTTCGGGCTCTTGCCGCCGAGTTCGAGCGCCACTTTCTTGATGCCCTTGGCGGCGTTTTCCATCACCGCCGTGCCGGCGCGCGTCGAGCCGGTGAAGCTCAGCATGTCGACGTCCGGGTGCGCGGAGAGGGCGGAGCCCACGCCTGGGCCGTCGCCGTTGACGAGATTGAAGACGCCAGGCGGCACGCCGGCTTCGTCGAGAATTTCTGCAAAC
>JAPLOL010000047.1 GCA_026400735.1 Alphaproteobacteria bacterium
GGCAGCGTCAACAAAGAGCTCGCGCATTTGATCACAGCGGCCGGCCGCGAAGCGGATGTGCGCGGCGTTGGCCTCTCCGGCAAAGATGCGCGCCTCATCACGTGCGAGAAAGCCGTGCGCACCCGCAAAGATCCCGACAGCATGATCGAGCAAGTTGTCGATCTCGGTTACGTCGGCGAACCGAGCGACGTCGATCCGACTTTGATCCAAGCGCTGATCAACGCGCCGGAAGATTACATTCCGGTCGTGGCGCCAATCGGCGTCGCCGAAGATGGCCGCACTTACAACATCAACGCTGACACCGCAGCCGGCGCGATCGCCAAAGCGCTTTCAGCCAAGCGCTTCATCCTGCTCTCCGACATTCCGGGCGTGCTCGACAAGGACGGCGATCTCATCCGCGAGATGACCGTCGCCGACGCCCGTAAACTGATCGACGACGGCACCGCCACCGGCGGCATGATCCCGAAACTCGAAACCTGCATCGCCGCTCTCGACCAAGGCGTCGAAGCGGCTGTCATTCTCGACGGGCGCACGCCGCACGTCCTGCTCATGGAATTGTTCACTGAACATGGCGCTGGCACGCTTATTCAATAAACGCGTCGCACTCGCCGCCTTGGCGGTGGTTGCAAGCGTCGGCGCACTCGCGTTCGCGGGTAGCGCGGTCGCGCAGCAACAACAGCAGCAACGCGCGCCAAACGGCTGGCAGATCTGCAACGAGACGACGTACGTGCTCGAAGCCGCCACCGGCCGTCCCGATGGCCGCGCCATCCAAGTGCAGGGCTGGACGCGTCTTCGTCCAGGCGAATGCCGCGTCGCTGTCGGCGCACCGCTCGCACGCGGCACGCACTATCTCTACGCACGCACCTCCTCCGCGCATCGCGGCGGACGCCAACAATGGACCGGCGACGCGCGCCTCTGCGTTGACCCGTCACGCCAGTTTCAAATCGAAAACCCACCGCGCTGCACCGACAGCTACGAAGAGCGCCGTTTCCGCCGCGTGCAGATCAACAAGCGCGACAGCTGGCGCACGTCCTTCTCTGAGGCGGGCCAATATACGATCGCGCGCGCGCGCCAGCTCGGGTTGCAGCGTCTGCTTGTCGATGCCGGTTACGAAGTAAGCGAAGGCCGCCGCGGCGTCGATCCGCGCCGCATCGCCCAAGCCATCGCGCAATTTCGCACCACCGCACGCCTCTCGCCGACCGCGAGCCAGGATCAATTGATCGACGCGCTCGAAACCGCGGCGCGCCGCCGCGCTGGCCAAGTCGGCCTCACGCTCTGCAATCGCACGCGTGGTCGCGTCTGGACCGCGATCGCGCGCCGTCGCGGCGAAGGCTGGGAAAGCCGCGGCTGGTGGGCGCTAGCGCCAGGCGGCTGCGTGCGCACCATCGATGAAGTGCTGATCCAGGAAGTCTATTACGTCCACGCCTCGCTCGATTCCCCGCAAGGCCCGCGCTACCTCGCCGCCGGCGGTGAGCCGTTCTGCTCCAGTCCGGCGCGCTTCGCCATTCTTGGCCGCGAGCACTGCGAGACCCGCTACTACGCAACCACGCTGTTCACCCGCATCGGCGCGCGCAACCGTGACGGCCTGGTTGTCGATTTCGAAGAACGTGATTTCCTCGAACCGGGCGTGATGCCGCGTCAGCTGACGCCGGCCGCCGGCGATGAAATCGACGCGCCCGCAGCAACGGCCCCGCGCCGCGGCCTTGATCCGCCAACCGCGCCCACGGAAAGCGGCGACGGATGAGCCTCGCGAACATCCGCACGTGGGTGTTCGATCTCGACAACACGCTCTACCCCGCGCGCGCGCTCTACGATGAGATCGGCGATCGGATGACGAGCTACATTGCGCGCAAAACCGGTCTCGACACCGAAGGCGCGCTGGAGATCCGCGAACGCTACTTCCACCAATACGGCGCAACCGTCGTCGGCCTCATGCGCCATCACGGCATCGATGCGCGCGATTTTCTTCTGGATGTTCACGAAGCCGATCATTCCGTGCTTGAGCCCGACCCGGATCTGCGCGCGCTGATCGCGGCATTGCCCGGGCGGCGGATCATTTTCACCAATGGCGGCGGCGGCCACGCACAGCGCGTGCTGACAAGCCTCAAGCTGGACGGTCTGTTCGAGACCGTGTTCGACATTGAGACGGCCGAACTCACGCCAAAGCCGCAACGCGCCAGTTATGAGCGCCTGCTCGCGCACTGCAGCTTCGCGGCAGCGGGCGCGCTCCTGATTGAGGACACGCTCCACAATCTCGAGCCGGCACACGACTTGGGGTTCACAACCGCCCTCGTCGGCGTTGTCCATCCCGACCCGCGCCCAGCGTACCTCGATTACTGGGCGCCGGATGTGAAAGCCCTATTGCGCCAAGCGTTGGCCTAGCAATTCTCAACGATGCGGCCGTCGCGAACGCACGAACCGCTTGGCGGATCGCGTCCGGTTCGGCGGCGATACTCCAACATCGCGCGGATGAACACTTGCGCCTCTCGTCGCGACTGCGCCTCGCGCTCCGCGGCGCGTCGAGGCATGTCGGCAACAAACTGCGCATACTGATCGCTCATGAGTTCATAGGCGCCAGGGCCGAAGCGCTCATCAACTTCCGCCGCTAGGCGCGTTCGTTCAGTTTGCCTGCCGTGAAGCTCCGCCACGTGCGCATACGTCGTAGGCCAATCTCCCCGCAGGTGCACAAAGCCCATGTTGATCCGGTCGCCTTGCTCGAGATCGGCGTACAACGCGCGCAGGGCCTCAAGCCGCGCACCCCCATCGTGCGGCGCGACCGCGTCCAGCGCTGGTTTGAGCGAAAAGCTCTCGATGTCCCGGTTCATCGCATCGTCGATGGCCTGCTCGTAAGCGGCTTCCTCCGCCCGCGCCTTCTGATCCTTCCAATAGAAAAAACCGGCCGCGCCGCCGCCGCCTAAGATCAGCACGAAAAGGACAGTCACCAGATCTTTCATGTTTCCCCCTGCGCTCACGCTAAAGCGCGGGTCTCGTTACCGCAACGCTTGGCTTTGGCGGTCAAAACGCGGTAGCTCATCGGCATGACGAATATCGATGATCTCAAGGCGGAGATTGAAGCCGGCTGGGACAAGCGCGCCGAGCTGACACCTTCACAAGGCGGCAAGATTGGAGTGGCGGTTCACGAGGCGCTGACGCTGCTCGATAGCGGCCAAGCCCGCGTTGCCACGCGTGACTCGAACGGCGTCTGGACGACACACGATTGGCTGAAGAAGGCTGCGCTGCTTTCATTTCGCCTCTCGCCGAATGTGCTCTTTCGCGAGGACAACGTCTCAATTGCGGCTCTCCCAAATCATTGGGACAAGGTTTTTCTGAAGACTGCCGCGTGGGGCGCAGGCGATTTCGAAAATGCCGGCTTCCGCAGTGTCCCTGGCGCGATCGTCCGGCGCGGCAGCTTCATCGGCAAGAACGTCGTGCTGATGCCCTCGTTCGTGAACATCGGCGCTTACGTCGATGAAGGCACGATGGTCGACACTTGGGCGACGGTCGGTTCGTGTGCTCAGATCGGCAAGAACGTGCACATCTCGGGCGGCGCAGGCATTGGCGGCGTACTTGAGCCGCTGCAAGCGAATCCCACCATTATCGAGGACGGCTGCTTCATCGGCGCGCGCTCGGAAGTCGCGGAAGGCGTGATCGTTCGCGAAGGCGCGGTGCTCGCCATGGGCACCTTCATCAGCCAATCGACAAAGATCATCGATCGCGCCACCGGCGAACAATTTCGCGGTGAAGTGCCTGCATATTCTGTCGTTGTGCCAGGCTCGCTGCCCGATCCAAAAGGCGGGCCGAGCCTCGCGTGCGTCGTGATCGTCAAACGTGTCGATGCACAAACGCGCGCGAAAACTGGCGTGAACGAATTACTGCGGGACTAACGCCCGGCGCGGAGTTCGACACTGATTTGCGAACCATCCGACGCGCTTTGCGTCCAGGTGTCGCCAACGTTCTTATCCGTGGCGATCGTAGTGCACTGCGGCGCTTGGCCGTTCGGTGGGATGAGGCAAAGGTTCTCACCTTCAGCTGTGTAGGTGCCCGCCATTTGCGAGCCGCCCGGCGCCGTGCCGGTGAAGCTGCCGTCGGCATTGAAGAAATAGAGCGCCTGCGCGCCGTTCGGATACGTCACGACGATGGTGTTGCCGTACGTGTTGTCCATCGTGCCCGCAAATGCAGGGCCAGCGATGAGCGCAGCGCCAAGCGTAAGAGCGGCGACAAGTTTCTTCATTTTGTTTCCTCCACCGTTTTTTGAACTATGCCGCCACCGCTTTGCGGATGGCAAGCGGCTTGCCGTAGCTCAGGCGCCGCCACACCCACTCAAGCGGCCCCATCTTGAACCGCGCCAACCAAAGCGGTGACCACACCAATTGCAGCGCCCACACGCCGGCGACGATCGCCATCAAAGTGTCACGCTCAACCTGGCCGAAAAGGCCAAGACCACGACCGCCATAGAAGATCGCCGTCATGATCAAGCTTTGCGCGATGTAGTTCGTGAAAGCCATCTGCCCGACCGGCGCGAGTGCCTTGGTCAGGAACGCCAGTGCGCCTGATTTGACGCACAGGATGAGTGCGCTGGCGTAGAGCAGCGAGACAAAAATCGACAATGCTGGGTTCACCAGCGAGCCGCGCGTCTGCATGTGAACGAATTCAAATCCAGCGGCGCTGTTCAGCGTTGCCTGGTATGCGACGATGCCAAGCGCAGCCGCGCCAATTGCGATGCAAGCCCAGTAAGCAGCCATCGGCGCCTTGCCGCTCAAGAACCCAGTCTTGAACAAACCCAAGCCGATCATCATCGACGCGATGGTACGCGGCACCGTGTTGAGAATCTCGAACGGCATGAACGCTTGCCAGGTCTCGCAATTGGCCTTGAGCGAGTCCGAGAACGAGCCTCCGAACGCCGCGATTGAGCTTCCGACCGTCTCCACCGCAGGCGCCCATATCTCGCCGCGTAATTCCTCCACCGAAGCGGCGGAAATCAGCGTCACAGCGCCGGCGCTCAGCGCGGCAAGCGCACAAAGCAAGACGTAAAGCACGCCACCAGTGATCAGAAGCGTTCTGGGCCGCCAGGAACGGGCGAACAGCATGAAGAACCCGCTGACCGCGTACACGGTCAAGATATCGCCGAACCAGATGGCCGCGCCGTGGATGATGCCGAAGATCAGCATCCAGAATAGGCGCCGGCGCAGCACCTTTCCCCGCTCCAGATCACTGCGCTCACCGCCAACGAGGAAAAGGCTCGCACCGAACAACAACGAAAACAGCGTGATGAACTTCACTTCAAAGAAGACGTGCGGCACGAACCACGACCACGCATTGGTTGCATTGATCGCGAGCGGCTCGAGCGTCGGGTTGACGGCTGTCTGCCACGGCGCAGCGAAGAATGGCGCATTGACGGCCAAGATGCCGAGGATCGCCAAGCCGCGCAGAACGTCCAACGTTTTGATCCGTTGTTCGGCTTCGACCGGAGCAATCTCCGCTGGTGCGGATTCTACCGGCGCAGTCTCGGCCGGCGCGACGTCGCTCATGGCGTTTCCCCTTTTGCAGCGGCCTGCGCGCCGCTACACGTGTCTCTCATGGACTCTCGCACTCTTACCGATCCGATACCGCTCGCCCAAGCCCTAATGCGTGGGGCTTCCGTGACGCCTACGGAAGCGGGCGTGATGGATCTGGCGCAGGAAAAACTTGAGTCGTTGGGCTTCCGAGTGAGGCGCTACAAGTTTGGGCTGGTCGATAATCTTTACGCGCGCATCGGCGACGTGGCGCCGAATTTTTGTTTCGCAGGCCATCTAGATGTTGTGCCGCCGGGCGAAGGTTGGACTAGCGATCCGTTCGCCGCCGAGATCCGCGACGGCCTTTTGTACGGCCGCGGCGCGACAGACATGAAGACCGCGATCGCGGCGATGGTTGCCGCGACCGAAAACTTCTTGGCTGGCGGCGCGCCGAAAGGTTCGATCTCGTTCTTGCTTACCTGCGACGAAGAAGGCCCAGCCGTCGATGGCACCAAGCGCGTGCTCGAAGCGCTCGCCGCCGATGGCGAGAAGATCGATCATTGCGTTGTCGGCGAGCCGACAAGCGAGGCGCGCGTTGGCGATGTCATCAAGAACGGTCGGCGCGGCAGTCTGAATGTCGTGCTGACGATGGACGGCAAACAAGGCCACGTCGCCTACCCGCAGCGCGCGCGCAATCCGGTAACTCCGCTGGTCGAGACACTCGCGACTCTGAAAGCGCGGCGATTAGATGATGGTGCGCCTGGCTTTGATCCGTCCAATCTGGAAGTGACGAGCGTCGATGTCGGCAACACCGCGCATAATGTCATTCCGCAGCGCGCGATGGCCAAGCTCAACATTCGCTTCAATACCAACCACACCGCCGAAACGCTGCTGGCATGGATCGATGAAACCGCCACCGCCGCAGCTGCGCGCGCCGATACGAAATACTCGCGCACGATCAGCTCTCAGAGCTTGGCGTTCTATACCGATCCTGGCCCGTTCACGGATTTGCTGCAGGCCTCGGTGAAGGAGTCGTTCGGCATCGAGCCATCTTTGACAACCACCGGCGGCACGTCAGATGCGCGCTTCTTTCGCCTCTACTGCCAAGTCGCCGAACTGGGACTACGCAACGAGACAGCGCACATGGTCGACGAACATTGCGCCGTCGAAGACGTACGCACATTAGCGCGCTGCTATGAAGCGGTGCTGAAGCGCTACTTCGCGGCGTAGTCGACGCGCACGAGATAGAGCCCATCCGGCGGTGCAACAGGGCCGCATTGGGTGCGGTCGGCGGCGGCGAGTGCAGCCGCGACCTCTTCCACGGTCATCTTGCCGAGCCCAACTTCCACGAGCGTCCCGACCATCGAGCGTACTTGGCTGTGCAGGAAGCTGCGCGCTTCGAAGTGGAACATCACTTGCTCGCCGATAGATTCAACTTCGGCGATGTCCAAAGTCTTCACCGGGCTCTTCGCTTGGCACTTGGTGTCACGGAACGTCGTGAAATCGTGATTGCCGCGCAGAACTTGCGCGGCTTCATCCATCATCCGCACGTCGAGCGGGCGGCCGATGCGCCACGCGCGGCCGAGATCGAGCGCTAATGGTGACCGGCGATTGATGAGTTCATAAGTGTAAGCGCGCGCCGTCGCATCAAAGCGCGCGTGAAAATCGGGCGCTGCTTCTTCGGCGTTCAGCACCGAGATCGGATGTGGGCGAATGTGCGCGTTGAGCGCCTCAACGATCTGCCAGCCTTGTAGCGCTTTATCGATATCGACGTGCGCCACTTGCGCGTAGGCATGCACGCCTGAATCCGTGCGCCCTGCGCCGGTCACATCAGTGCGGATGCCCGTCAGTTTTTCGACGGCGTCTTCAAGCGCGCCCTGCACGCTTGGCGCGTCAGGCAGGCGCTGCCACCCATGGTACGAGCGGCCATCGTATTCGATCGTGAGCTTGTAGCGCATTGCGCTCCTTAGGAGCGGCGATACTCGAGCATCGGGCACGCGCGTGAATCGCCCGCGCCAGGGGCGCCGCCGGTGATGCCGAGAATTTTGATCGACGCGTCGCCTGGAGCGGAAGGCTCCCACACGACCACGAAAGTCGGCGTGCCACCGCTGCAGAGCCCTGGCGAGCCCGCCGCTTCGGTCACGCGGTAAACCAGGACTTGAGGCTCTTCGACCGCGAGGCCGAGAAGCGCGCGCAACGTTTGGCCTCCGACCTGTGTCGCCGGTGAAATCGCACCGGTGACGAGGGCGTTGACGTTCAAGCCATTGCCGCCGCGCAGCGAAAGCCGCTCTTGAATGTCGGCATCCGCCGCATCCGGGAATTCTTGGGTCACCGAAACCGTGAGTTCGTTCGAGACGGCGCGTGCCGGGTCATTGGTCGCGGCAAAGGTGCGCGCCGGTTCGCTCTCCGGCGCAGGCGCATCGAGCTGCGGGCCGCTGTCGGCGGCGTCCGTGCTGGCGGATTGCTGATTGCAGCCAGCCAACGCCAGCGCCAGAGCAACCAAAGCAACGCGTAACATCATGCAAAATCCTCTGGCGCTCTCATAGCCGTGGCGCGGCATCGGCTCAAGCGAGCCGCGCGCCTACGGGAACCGTCTGACCACGCAAAAAAACATCTGCGGCAAGCGGGCCACGCCCCTCGCGTTGGACTGTGATTAAACGCACGGCGCCTTCGCCGCAGGCGATCAAAAGATCGTCGTCCAGCACCTCGCCAGGGGCGCCTGAACCTTGACCGAGGCGCGAGAGTAACGCCTTGACGCGGACGCCCTCCAACTCGAACCAAGCGCTTGGAGCGGGCGAGAGACCTCGGATCATCGCGTCGACGTCGCGCGCCGGGCGCGTCCAATCGATGCGCGCTTCAGCGGGCGTGATCTTATGCGCGTAGGTGACGCCCTCTTCAGACTGCGGCGTTTCCGTGGTTTCGCCGCGCTCAAACTTTTCCAGCGTGTCACGCATCAAAGTCGCGCCTATCGCGGATAGTCTATCGTGCACGGTCGATGTGGTGTCGTCGAAGTCTATCGGTGTTGTCGCGGTTGAAAGTATTGCCCCTGTATCGAGGCCCTCTTCCATGCGCATCACCTGAACGCCGGTGATTTTGTCGCCGGCCATGATCGCGCGCTGGATCGGCGCAGCGCCGCGCCAGCGCGGTAGCAATGAACCGTGCAAATTGAGCGCACCGCGCTTCGGCGCATCAAGGATCGGCTTCGGCAATATGAGGCCGTATGCGACGACGATCGCGAGATCGAGATTGAGCGCCGCGAAGGCTTCCTGCTCGGGCGGCTTCTTCAAACTTTTCGGCGTCCGGACCTCGATGCCCCGCGCAGCAGCGAATTCGTGAACCGGCGTGAGACGCTCTTTCTTGCCCCGCCCGGCTGGACGCGGCGGTTGCGAGTAGACGCAGGCGATCTCGTGCCCTGCAGCGATCAGCGCTTCGAGCGTCGGAATGCCGAACGCGGGAGAACCCATGAAGGCGAGGCGAAGCGTCATGGTTCGCGACATGCCTGAATTCGCAGCGTTTCCGCAACAAGAAGCGGGAACCTTGGCGCAGCGGTTCCCGTTTTTCCGGCATGACCGCCGATGCCTGCCCCACCACACCCGCCGCGGCGACCAGCCCTTTTTCGCTGACGCTCTCGCAATGGGCGTGCGTTCTGCGCGGCGTCGCCGCTACGGCGGAGCGGGCGAATCTCGCGCTGATTTCGGCGGGCGTCGCGTTCTTTGGTTTGATGGCGGTGATCCCTGGGATCGCTGCGGTGGTCGCGTTTGTCGGCATCTTTGGCGACCCGGCTTGGATCGGTGATCAGATCCGCGCGCTGGGTGGTGTCGCGCCCGATGCGGTGGTGAACACTATTCATGAGCAAGTGATGCGCTTGCTGACGCAGAGCAACGACGGTTTGGCCTGGGGCGCGTTGTTCAACTTGGTGCTGGCGTTGTGGAGCGCGCTGCAGGGCACGCGGTGGGTGTTGATGGCCCTGACGGCCGTGAACCGCCGTGCGGAAAAGCGGCGGGCGTTGGGACGATACATCGCGGCGGGCATGTTCACGTTGTATGGGTTGGGGCTCAGCGTGTTTGCGATCCTGTTGATGGGGGTAGCGCCGGTGGCGCTGGCGTTCATCAATGCCGATAGCGGTGCGGAGATTTTGTTGTTGGCGTTGCGCTGGCCGGTGCTGGGCGGCGCGGCGGTGGCGGTGACGCTGATCCTTTATCGCTGGGGCCCTAGACGGCGGCCGCCGCCGTGGAAGTGGCTTTGGCCCGGCGCGATCATAACACCGATTTTGTGGCTGCTGGCTTCGAGCGCGCTCACTTTTGCGCTGCGCGAGTTTCCCGGCTTTGGCGCAGCGTACGGCTCGCTGGCGAGCGTCGTGGCGTTGCTGCTTTGGCTTTATGTGACGGCGCTGATCTTCTTGCTCGGCGGCGCGCTCAACGCGGAGCTTGAGTTTTTCGCTCAGGGGAAACCGGCGGCGCCGGTTTCGTCCGAAGAAACGATTGAGCCGCGCACTGCCCCGGACGGTGGTCCGAAGCAGGTCGCGGCTCGTTAGTTCGGCGATAGAGTTAGATTAGCAAACCATACCAGTTTCGCGCTGCATGCCTGAGAGGAACGTGCGGAGCGCTTCCGCGAGTTCGCAGGCGGCGGCGTGGGCTTCTGCGCGGTCGGCTTCCGGGAGCGCATCGAGAAGTTCACGGCAAACCTCTGAGTGCTCGACGTCGGCGTATTCGTGCACTTGGAAGAACTTCAGCGTCGATTGCTCAGTGACGTCGTAACGCTCAACCAAGCCTTCGATCTTCGTCTTCGCGATCGCAGGCAGCTGGCTCTCATAAGCGTAGAGCGCGCCGAGGCCTGAGGCGTATGATTTGCGCGAGAGGTTGCGGAAGGCGTCGATCAGGACTTGCGTTTCCGGGTTCACCGAAACGGCGCGCACTTCAGCTTCGTCAGCGCCCATGCCGGCGGCGAAATCGAGCCAGAGCTTTGCGTGATCGTCCTTGCCTTCGGCGATGCCTTCTTCTTCAGCGAGGTTCTCAGCAAGAAGACGACGGCCCTGCGCGCTCGGGCAATTGGCATGCACGGCGCTGACAGCGCGTGGGAACGCTTCGACGTGATGGAAGTATTGGCGCGCATAAGCGCGCAGCGCGTCCTTGGTCAGCGTGCCCTCTTCCCAAGCTTGATAGAACGGATGCGACAGCATCGAGCGCGCGGCGATGGCAGCGTCGATGGCGGTCGAATTGAGGACAGCTTCAGTCATGGAGACCCCCGGGGAAGAGCGCGTGGATGCGCCGTCAAATCGGGGCGGAGAATAGAGTTTTTGGCGTGAGGCGAAAGGCCTTGAAGGCGAAAAACCGCGATTTAGAGGCGGTGTTCCTTGTTCTCTTCGGCGAGCTTCTTGGCCTTCTTCAGCTTGGCCAGCGCCTTCTCTTTTTTCAGGCGCGACAGATGGTCGATGAACAATACGCCTTCGAGATGATCCATCTCGTGCTGGATGCACACCGCGTAGAGGCCTTCGCAGTCCTCTTCGATCTGTTTGCCGTTGTAATCCATGTAACGGAGCTTCACGCGCGCGGGACGCTCGACGTCGTCATAGATTTCCGGAACTGAGAGACAGCCCTCTTCGTAGGCAAACATCTCTTCGGACCGCGACAAGATTTCCGGGTTCACGAAATAGCGCGGCTTCTTCGGTTCGCCGTCCGGCGCGAGGTCCATGACGATGATGCGCAACGGCTCGCCGATCTGAATGGCGGCAAGGCCGATGCCGGGCGCCTCATACATCGTCTCCAACATGTCATCCATGAGGGCGCGATGCGCGTCCGTAACCGGGCCCTCGACGGGCTTAGATTTCTCTTTCAGGCGCGGATCGGGCGCGATGAGGATGGGACGCAATGCCATGGTTTTCTGAGGTATGGAGGGCCGGGCTTTTCGTCAAGCAAACGCCCGCTCGGGGCGCAGTCAAAACCTAGTAAACATCGGGCATTAGCCGCGCGAAAGCGGCCGCCGATGCGGGTTTGGATAGGTGCTCCCGCGCAATGGGAGTCCGGGGCGCGTGATCCGCGCTGAGTGGTCTCTAGGGTTTGCGCCGACCGTCTCCGATCAACGCGCGCGCTTCACGCGCCCCGTTTTACACGATCGTTTTTCCCGGCCTGGGATCGAGGAGTTGTAGAACGCTGACAATGGCCAGCTCGCCTCCTGAACGATGGGCGCGGATCAAAAACCACGAGCGATAGTCTGCTCATGATCTCCCCGCTTTCGGCACTCACCCTCCATCGAAGGATCATGTGCCGCGGGGCTTAGCTCCAGTACCCAATTCGCCGGTTCAACGGGCAGAGCTTCCTGCTGCTCTGGACTTTGCGATTTCACGCCCCGCAAACAAAACCCCGCCGATCGCTGCCGCACATTTCAAAGTTTTCGGAGCTCCTCGAAACCTCCCGTGTGCGGCGACGCAAGTGTGCGCTCGTTTTTCGGGTGTAGGATAAGTTTGTGCGCATCCAACAAAATTGGAGCGCGGGGCTCCGCCCCGCATCGGCGCGTGCTCCTTGATGCCCTTGAAGAAATGCGGGGCGGAGCCCCGCGTTCCAATCTACTGGAAAGGGCGCGTATCCTCTGGATTGGACGTCCTTCGCCGCGATGTCCGCTTCTGGCCCGAAGGCGACATTCGCCTCGAAATGGCGTCGCTGCGCCTAAGCGATCATTCGTTTGATCCCTGCGGTACGACGGACAAGTAGGGCCCGACCGCGCGCGTCTGCATGGCTTCAAGGCCGAGCCTCTCCCGCAGAAAATTGCGATCACTCCGCGGAAAGGTTTGTTCCACTTGATGGTACGCAACTTGAAACGCTGACTCCGAAGCAGGACAGCTTTGTCGACCAACTTGCACGAATGCGGACGAAATTTGTTCGGCTGTCTGTCCCCTCATATCGACGAACCAATTGTCACCGAAATATACGCTTTCCAAGCGTCGCCCCAGCGCAGTTCTCATGCAGAACAACAAGCGAGCGCCAGGGTCGGCTATCGCGCGCATTGGATCATCTGCGGCAGCCATTCCAGGGTAATCACCGTGTTCCAATCGTGCAATCAACACGTCAGCTGCAGCGACACGCATTCTGGCTGAGATGTTGTTTTGAGCGAGCAAGCGCTCGGTATCGGGTATCGCCGCTAACATGTCTTGTGCCGCAAAATCCCTCGCTTCAGTGCACTGTTCGACTGCCTCTTGAGGGATCCGTTCGACACTGTTTCTGGCAAGAGAAGAGGTTCGAGCGAATTCTGCGGCACAGTCCATCGCTGCTACATAAGAGAGGGCAGCTGCACGTCCTTCAGGGGACGGAATGGTTTCAACCGCTTGCGCTTGCAGAAGCGCTACAAAGAATGCCAGCAGCATACCGACCTCGTGCAACGCTCTTCTCTTTCATAGTCTTTCGCTGCTGAACAGGTTGATTTGCGGATGCTCAGCGGCGGTCGATGAAGGGCTGTTTTCGGCGAAAAGCGGACTTCGGCCCACGCATGCTCTGGATCGCGCGCGGCATCGCGGCTAGAGCGAACAACGAATGAACTACCCCACCCTCTATCGCCTCTCGGGCGCGGCCGCGATTGCTGGCGGCCTCCTGCGCATCGCTTCGTCGTTTCCGCTGGTGCAGGACGAGGTGACGTTGCAGTGGCTCTACACTGGCATCGACATTCTGCTGCTGATGGGGCTCATCGGCATTTACCTGCAGCGGGCGGAGCGGCTCGGATTTCTTGGACTGACGAGCTTCGCCGTTGCGGTCGCGGCGCTCTCGTTCATCGGCGGGCCAGATGCTGATCCGTTTGGATTCAGCACGTATGAGCAAGGCGCGGCGGCGCTGGCGATTGCGCTGGTGGGCTTGAG
>JAPLOL010000062.1 GCA_026400735.1 Alphaproteobacteria bacterium
CACCATGCGTGCGCACTTGCGCATCTGCGGGCGTGGCCAGGCACATCGCGGCAAACGCCGCGCAGAGCGCAACGCCGCCTCGCACGAAGCGAGACGGCGCGCTCAAAAAGGTGGCCGTGTTGCGGATCATGAACCCGGAACTGGCGCCAGCACGACAGAGACGTTCATGCTGGATTGAAGGTTGTTGTTGTGTCCGGTGTTAATCACGAAGTTGCCGATCCCGTCATAGCCGGAAAAAGCGCCTGACCCGAGGTTCACCTGCCCGGAGCTGACAGTGTCGCCAGTCACCGAATTGCCTGTGTTCGTCGCGGTCAAAACTTGCCCCGTATCGATCACCACCTCGACGCCCGTCCCTCCAGAGAGGGCGCCCATGTCTTCCAAGCTCAGAAGCTCCGTTTCGTCAGCCGGGGCTGGCGAACCCGAAGCGGGAAGGGCTTCATGAGCTGATGCTGCGCTGGCCGAAACCAGAACCGCGGCGATCAGGATCCCTCTCACTTTGGTCACGCTCTTCATTGTGCGCGCCTTCCTTCTTTGTAGAGGCAAGAACCAGGCCGATGGGCGAACCCACCGGCCTGGCCTTAACCGCCTTACGGACGGCCGTTGCCGAACGTGACGTTGGCGTTGGCGCCGACGGCTGTCGCCGCTTGGTTCGCCGAGGCCATGCCAGTGTTCATGCTGGACGTGTTGATGCCGCCGAAGTTAGCAAACGCGCCGCCGTCCATCGAAATGTCACCGGTTGCGATTTCGCCTTCTTTGAAGCCATGGGCATCGATTTGGATGTCCGTCACGAGAGCGCCGAGTTCCATCGACGTGACAACCATCGTGGTGGTTGAGTTGTCAGCGTTGTAGGAGTCTTCGACCCGCGTGTTGTTCGAGTCTTCCACCCGCACCGAGTTGTCGGTGTTGAAGGAGTCTTCGTTACGAACGTCGGTGTTGAACGAGTCATCAACCGAGTGATCGTCGTTGAACGAGTCTTCGTTGCGGACCGAGTTGTCCGTGTTGAATGAGTCATCGTTCTCAACCGAGTTATCGGTGTTGAACGAGTCGTCGTTGTTGGTCGAGTTGTCGTTGCCGCTGTTGGCGACGTCGACGTTGACAGAGTTGTTGCTGTTGTCGGTCAGCGTGTTGTTCGACGCAACAGTGTTGAACGATTCGTCATTCTCGACCGAGTTATCGGTGTTGAACGAGTCGTCGTTGTTGGTCGAGTTGTCGTTGCCGCTGTCGGCTACGTTGACGTTCGTCGAGTTGTTGCTGTTGTCCGTCAGCGTGTTGTTCGACGCCACCGTGTTGAACGATTCGTCGTTATCAACCGAGTTGTCCGTGTTCACGGAGTTGTCGTTGCCCGAGTCGGCAACGGCCACGTTGAGGTTCGTCGAGTTGTTCGAGTTGTCGGTGTTGATTGAGTCGTCCGAGTTGAACGAGCCGTCGTTGTCGTCGCCCGCCTGGCGCCAGTCGGCGTCAGTGTAGTCTTGCGCGTTGACGATGCTTTGGTCGCCGCCGACTTGGCTGTTGCGATCGCCGTCGATCGACTGGCTGTTGCCAGTGTCATCAACCGCGACGGCCAGGTTGGTCGAGTTGTTCGAGTTATCGGTGTTAACCGAGTTGTCGTTGCCTGAGTCGGCAACGGCGACGTTCGTCGAATTGTCCGAATTGTCGTTGCCGCTGTCAGCGATCGCGAGGTTCGTCGAATTGTTCGAGTTGTCGGTGTTGACCGAGTTGTCGTTGCCGCTGTCGGCGATGTTCAGCGAGTTGTTGCTGTTGTCCGTCAGCGTGTTGCCGGATGCAACGGTGTTACCCGAGGCAACGGTGTTGTAGGACTCATCGTTGCCGGCGTCAGCAACGGCGACGTTCGTCGAGTTGTTGCTGTTGTCGGTGTTGACCGAGTTGTCGTTGCCGCTGTCAGCAACCGACAGGTTCGTCGAGTTGTTGCTGTTGTCGGTCAACGTGTTGCCCGAAGCGACGTTGTTGTAGGACTCGTCGTTGCCGGCATCAGCGACTGCGACGTTCGTCGAGTTGTTGCTGTTGTCGGTGTTGGTCGAGTTGTCGTTGCCGCTGTCGGCGATGTTCAACGAGTTGTCCGAGTTGTCGGTGTTGACTGAGTTGTCAACGCCATTGCCCGAGAAGTTGCCGTTGCCGGAGTCAGCCACGTCAACGTTTGTCGAGTTGTCGTCGCCGTTACCCGAGAAGTTGCCATTGCCGCTGTCGGCGATGTCGGTCGAGTTGTCGTCGCCATTGCCCGAGAAATTGCCGTTGCCGCTGTCGGCGACGTCAACGTTCGTCGAGTTGTTGGTGTTGTCGGTGTTCGTCGAGTTGTCGTTGCCTGAGTCGGCGACGGCCAGATTCACGTTCGTCGAGTTGTCCGAGTTGTCGGTGTTGAACGAGTCTTCGTTCTTGGTCTCGTTCTCGTTCTTGACTTCTTGGTTGAACGAATCTTCGACCGAAGTGTCGATCGTCGTGGTTTCTTGGTTCGAATAAGAATCCGCGCTTTGCGACGAGTTGAACGAGTCTTCAGCGGTAAATTCGTTCTCGGTCTCGCTGTTGTCGACCGTTGCGGTGCTGTCGTCGTATGCGACGGCGTTGCCGTCATCCATACCCGGCGCGCCAGCCCAAGCAGCCGGCGCGAACGCCAGACCGAGGGCAACAGCACAAACCGAGCTCAAAAGCTTCAGTTGCATTTCCAAATACCTCCGTACGCAATGATGCCGGCGCCCCCCATTGGTTAATGTTCGGGATGGTGCGGCCAGCTTTGCGCAAGTTACGGAGAGGCGAGAGACAATCTTGGTTAAACAACTCAATCGAGAAATACTGCGGTCGTTCCTGGTTAATTTGCCTGTTTTTGCGCGAGAAGTTAAAGGCGATTTCCAATTCTATGAGAATTCACCAGAGTTATGGCGATTACTTGACGTTAGTCTTGAGCGATGTGTGATCGCAACACTCGCCGCCTATCAACGCCGCTCACTGGTCGGAAATGTTTCGCGCGTGTATTTGGTTGGGCGTGCGAATCGTGGGGAATGGGGACCTCTGGCCGATGCTGTCGTTTGCTTTACGCAGGCCTGAGGGGCAGTTCGATCTCGCGGCTTTGAAAGCGTTTTTTGCGGGCAAGCGGGTCTTGATTACCGGGGCCGCTGGCAGCGTTGGCGGCGCCTTGTCGATGCAGCTCGCGAAGCTCGGCTGTGCGCACTTGGCGATGCTCGACCAATTCGATCACGGGCTCATTGAGATTGTCGAGGCGGTGAAGCGCGCGGCGCCTGCCATGCAGACCACCGAGGCCTTATGCGACGTGCGCGATGAAGGGCGTTTAGACGCTTGGATGCGCCGCATCGAGCCTGATGTTGTAATTCACTCAGCGGCGCTGAAGCACGTTCACTTGGGCGAGCGCCATCCAGTCGAATGCGTGCTGACGAACTTGGTTGGAGTGCGCAATGCCGTGGGCGCCGCAGCGAAGGCGGGCGCCGCGCATTTCGTGCTGATTTCATCGGACAAGGCCGCTGCACCCACTTGCGTTATGGGCGCTACCAAGCGTCTGGCTGAACTTTATCTCTACGGTTTCCAGCTCGAAGAGCCGACACCGATGAAGATGAAGTCCGTGCGCTTCGGTAATGTGCTCGGGTCGCAGGGATCGGTTTTGCCGCGTTTCGCCGGGCAGATTGAAGCTGGTGGCCCGTTGGAGGTCACCCATCCCGACATGGAACGCTATTTCATGTCCTCGGATGAAGCGGTGGGGCTCATTCTAAGCGTGACCGCGCTGGAACAGGAGCCGGGCGCCTATTTCATGGAGATGGGCGAGCCGGTTTCTATTCTTGATCTCGGCCGCGATCTCATCGCCAAGTCTGGTAAAGACATCGAAATCGAGTTCACCGGCCTTCGTCCGGGCGAGAAGCTCAGCGAGCAACTCACGGACGACTACGATCAGATCCAGCCGTCAGGTTTGCCGAACGTTTTTCGCATCACGCCAGCGAGCGCCGACGCGTACATGACTTCAGCGGATGTGGCTCATCTTGAAGGTCTGGCGCGTACGATGGAAAACGCCATTGTGCGCCAGCGTGTGTTTGCGCACCTCGACGAGAGGCTGAGCCGCGAAGAGCGCGCCGTCGGTTAGTTGCCCTCGAAGGCGCACAGCGCCTCGGTCCGGAGCCCGAGATCTCGTAGCTTTTGCATGCCGCCAAGGTCCGGCAGGTCGATTACAAAGCTCACGCCCGCAACGGTGGCGCCCAAGCCTTCAATCAGCTTCACCGCCGCAAGCGCAGTGCCGCCGGTGGCGATAAGGTCATCGATGATCAGCACTTTTTCGCCAGCTTTCACGGCATCCTCGTGCATCTCGACTGAGTCCACGCCGTATTCGAGTTGGTAGTCCTGTCGGAGCGTGCGCCAGGGGAGCTTTCCCTTTTTCCGCACCGGTGCGAACCCAACCGAGAGCTGATGCGCGACCGCGCCGCCGAGCACAAAGCCTCGCGCCTCGATTCCGGCGACTTTGTCGACGCCAACGCCCACATAGGGCTCGACGAGACGATCTATGGCGACACGCAGCGCGCGCGGATTTCCGAGCAGAGTTGTGATGTCACGGAACATCACACCAGGCTTCGGGTAATCTGGAATGGTGCGGATCGCGTCCCTTAGATCCATGCGCTGCTCCCGCGCCGACGATCAGTTGGTGCGGCCGGTCGCAGTGTCCAGTGTGAGCACGCCCGTGGCCGCCAGCAAGGCGTAAGAGGCGACTGTAGCGTCGGCATTTGCGCGCACACGCCCGATCAGCGCATTGCGCGCTTCTTCTTCAGCGTCGAGCACGTCGAGCGTGGAGCGCAAACCATAGCCGCGTTCTCGTTCCGCGCCTTCGACCGCGATGGCGGAAGCTTCCACTTGCTCATTTGCGGCCGCGAGGACGTCGCGACTTGCCACAAGGTCGCTCCAGGCGGCGCTCACGTTTGCGATGACTTCGCGGCGCTGAGCTTCGGTTCGCGCCTCGGCGCGATCGACGTTGATCCGACTTTGGCGCGTGCGCGACCAAGCGTAGCCGCCCTCAAAGAGCGGCATGCTGAATTGCGCGACGGCGCTTGAGCTCTCGCGCCGAGATTCGGAGGTGCTGAAGTCGCGGTTCTCCTCGGCGCGCCCGACGAGTGAAACTTGGGGGAGTAGCGCTGAGCGTTCGATCGTAACTTGTGCTTGGGCTGCGCGTTCAGCCTGTTGCGCCCTGGCGAGATCAGGGTGTTGCTCGTCAGCAAGGCGCACGGCTTCTTCCATCGAGTGCGGGGTCTGCGGCAGCGCCGCAACCGGCGTTAGGCCTTGCGGTGGACGCCCAACGATCGCGATGTACCGCGCCTGTGAACTTTCCAGATCGGCACGCGCGCGCGCTAGTGCGGCTCGCGCGCCGGCGAGCCGCGTTTGTGCTTGAGCGACATCGGTGCGGCTCACTTCTCCGACATCGAGCCTGCGCCGCGTGCCTGCGAGCAAACGGCTCAATCCGTCCACGTGCTCTCCCCGCAAGCGAAGGATTTCTTGATCCCGCAGTACACCCACGTAGGCGTTGACGGTCGCCAGCAGCAGGTCTTGTTCGCGCGAGCGAAGTCCTTCGCGTGCAGCGGCGATGTTTGCGTTAGCGAGGCGCGCCTGGCCGCTGCGGCGGAAGCCGGTGAAGAGCTGTTGCGTGACTTGAGCCACACCGGTTGAGGGCGTGAGTTCGTCCTGCGTTGTGGTCGGTCCGAAGAAGCCGTTGGTGTCGCTTTCGACGTTCTGTATCCCCGTGCTCGCGCTTACGCCGAGCGACGGAAGATAGGAGGCGACTGCTTGCGCGCGCTCTTCCCGCGCCGCCCGCACCGCTAGTCGCGCTTCTTCGAGATTGGGGTTATTGGCGTGCGCGGCCACCAACGCATCATCGAGCGTGTCGGCATGCGCCGCGCACGGCGCGATCAGCGCTGGCGCAATAAGCGCTAGCGAAGCGAACAGGGTTCTCATGTTCAGTCCTCCCGCAGGGAGCGCCACAGCGTCTGGTTCAGGGGCTCAAGCAAATATTGCAGCGCTGTGCGCTTGCGTGTCGGGATAACAACCTGCGCCGAGAGGCCTGCGCGCAGCGTGTGCTCGTCGCCCGCAGCCTCGGTCAGCCGCCGAAGTTCTTCCGGCGAGACGGCGACTTGCGCGACGAAATAACCTTGGCCCGATCGTTCGTCGATAAAACGGTCCGCAGACACTTGCCGAACTTCACCATAGACGAGCGGCAGATTGCGGCCGCCAAAGGCGCTGATGCGTACTTCTGTGCGCTGCCCAACTTTGAGATTATCCGCTGACTCCGGCGCTACGCGCGCTTCAACGATCAGGTCTTGGCCTTCCGGCACAATGTCCATGAGCCGTTCGCCTGCGCGAACGACACCGCCAACGGTGTGAACCTGAAGGCCCACGACGACGCCTGCGACCGGTGCGCGAAGGCGTGTCAGCTCGAGCCGCTCCCGCGCTCCCGCGAGTTGCGGGGTCAATTCTGCCAGGCGCGCTTCCACTTGGCGCGAGTCGCCAAAGCGTTCTTGCTGTGTCGAAGCGATGAGCGAAGTCAGTTCAGAACGACGTCCTTGGAGTTCCGCGAGGCTGCGTTCCAAGGCGCGTACGCGCGTCATCGGCACGAGTTGCTCCTCGGCCAATGTTCGCATGCCTGAAAGTTCTTCGTTGAGCAGCGCTTCTTGCCGGTTCAGCGAGGTGATCTCGCCGCGATAGCCAGAAATGCGCGCGTCGTACGCGCTCCAGGAGCCGCCGCGTGCTTCGCGCCGATGCCGTTCGAATGCCGCGTCCGCGATTGCGGCATCGTCCGGCGAAAGCGCCGCCCATTCCGCTGGCCGTTGCAACGTACCCGAGCCGCTTTGTTCGGCGGCCAGCCGCGCGCGCTGCATCTGCAGATCGACGACCTGTGAGAGTAGGGCCTGTTCCTGCGCTACCAGTTCCGGCGAGCCCAGCTCGATCAGAACCTGGCCTTGAGCGACGCGGTCACCCTCTTCGACGTGGAGAGCGGAAACAATGCCCCCATCGCGATGCTGCACTGTCTGCCGATTGCCGGCGACGACGATCACACCGGGCGCCACCACCGCCGCGTCCAGGGGCGCAAATGCAGCCCAGCCGCCAAATCCAAGGAAGAACACGAGAAGTGCAATCACTCCGCCGCGGATCTCCTTGCCGCCGGAATCGTCGGCGTTATCGAGATCAGACTCGAGCGTAGGCCGCCGGTTGAGAAGCTCGATGGTCATTGTCGCGAACCCTCGTTTGGCACGGCCACAGGGCGAGGGCCGGCGCCAGGATTGATCCGCGCAAGTACGGCGTCGCGTGGGCCGAACGCGTCAATACGGCCTTCGGCGACGATCATCAGTTTGTTGACCTGGCTAAGAAAGCCAGTGCGGTGCGCCACGATAATGCTGCATACCCCTCGTGCACTTGCTTCCCTCAAGGCGTTGATCAGCGCTGTCTCACCGTCATTGTCCAAGTGTGCGTTCGGTTCGTCGAGTGCAAGCAGGACCGGATCGCCGTAAAGCGCGCGCGCGAGCGCCACGCGTTGTGCTTGGCCAGCTGAGAGCCCGCGTCCGTTCGGACCGATTTCTGTGTCGTAGCCGCGCGGTAGCGACAGGATCATGTCATGCGCGCCGGCTTGCTGTGCCGCTCGAACGATTGCGTGATCGACTCCATCGCCAACGAGGCTGTCGAAGCGCGAAATGTTCTGGCCGATAGTGCCCCCAAATAGCGCAACTTCCTGCGGCAAATATCCGACGTGCCGGCCTAGCCGATCGGAATCCCAGTCCGTCATTTTGGCGCCGTCCAGACGCACAGCGCCTCCATCGGGAAGCGCTGCTCCGGCGATTGCGCGTAGGAGCGTCGTCTTGCCCGCGCCGCTCGGGCCGATTACGCCGATAATGTCCCCTGGCTCGCCACGGAATGTCGCATTCATCAACAGAAAGCGGTCACCCGTCGGCGCGCGCACGGTCACGCTTTCAACGCTGAGTATGCCGCGAGGCTCGGGCAGGTTGGTGTAGTCGCGTTGGGTTTCTTGGGTGCGGAGAACTCGCGTGATGACGCCGTAGGCTTGTCGCCCTTGCTCGAATTGCCGCCAAGCTCCCACGATCAATTCGAGCGGCGCATATGCGCGTGAGCACAAGATTGATGCGGCAATGATGCCGCCAGCGGAAATGTCTTGTCGCAAAGCTAAGAACGCACCGAGGCCCAGCGCGGCAGATTGCAACACTAGGCGCGTGAACTTTGTCGTCGCAGTGTAAAACGAGTTCGCGCTGCCCGCGAGGTTTGTGCTTTCATTCAAGGACACGCGCATACGCAGCTGACGCTCGACGAGCCGTTCCTGCATCCCAAGCGCGCGCGCCGCATCGCCTTGAATGCTGTCCGCAGATTGTAGGCCATACATGGCGCCCGCCGTTTCCTCGTTCGCCTTCAATGCGTCCTGCATGACACGCTGGTTCACGAGTGCGATCGCGACCAAGGTGGCGCCGCCGAGTAGAGCGAGCATTCCGATCCAAGGATGGATGAGGAAACAAACGGCGATATAAATTGGCGCCCATGGCGCGTCGACCACTGCAAGCGCTGGCGGTCCGCTGAGAGCGCTGCGCAGCGCGTCGAACTCTCGCAGGATCGAAGCGTGGCCCGCTGCGGCGCGGCCTTCGCGCTGCAACGCCGCCCGAAGCACTGAAGGTGCGAGAACGCGATCCAACCGCCGCGACATCGCCAACAGCAAGCGGATCCGCGTTCCATCCAGGAACGCCAGCACAGCCAAGCTCGCGACCAACACCAGCGTCAAATAGACGAGCGTCAGCACGCCGCCTGACGCCAAAACGCGGTCGTACACTTGCAGCATGTAGATGGACGGCGCGAGGTAGAGCAGGTTCAGACAGGCGCTGAACAGGATCACGAAGCCGATGTGGCGACGGCACGCGTCGAGCGCCGCCTTGAGCGTGCTGGACGCCGGCTGTTGTTCGGCCTTTCCGGCCATGTGCGTTCCCACCTCAGCGCGCCGTCTGCGGACGCCACGTTTCTATAAAGCATCGATTATCCCACGCTAGGCGGGCGGGCAGCCTCCACCGCGACAGATCGGCCGGAAGTTCCCCGAAGGACACGTTGGATGGCCAATTTCAGCCGTCGCGCTAGCCGGTTAGGAGGGCGCAACCTTACGGTGTTAGACCTCGCCGCATATGAGCCCGGTCCCGTTCGAAGCCGCCCGCGCCTGGATGTTCGAAGCGGCGCTACCCTTGTGGGCCGAGCGCGGCGTCGATCGCGTGGACGGGGGATTTTACGAGGAACTCGATCCTGAGGGCCGGCCGACTGCCTGCGACTTCAAACGCGTCCGCGTCATGTGCCGGCAAATCTACGTATTTTCCCACGGCGCGGTGTTGGGCTGGAAGCAAGGCGCCGACATTTCGGAGTGGGGCTACAAATACCTCGTCACCCAAGCGCGTCTCCGAGAGGGCGGCTGGGCGCGAGTGCTTTCGCGCCATGGTGCGGTGATCGACTCCACCATTGATCTGTACGAACTCGCGTTCGTGATCTTCGCGATGGCGTGGCGCTATCGCGCCTCTGGTGATCTCGAAGCACGCGCGCACGCTCTAGATACGCTCGAATTCATACGCATGCGCATGCGTGCGCCCAATGGCGGCTTCTGGCACTCGCTGCCGTTGACAGGCACGCGCGAGCAGAACCCGCACATGCATCTGGCGGAAGCGTGCCTAGTCGCGTTCGAAGCTACGGGCGAAGAGGTGTTTCTCGATACAGCACGCGAAGTCGTGCAGCTTTTCGCGACGCGCTTCTTCGATCCGCGCACATTGGGCGAGCGTTTCGATCAAACATGGGCGCGCGTCGGCGGCGGAGTCGAACCGGGCCATCATTTTGAGTGGACCTGGATATTGGCGCACTATCAGCGGCTGACCGGTGAGCCAGTCGCCACGCTTGCGGCGCGGTCCGCTGAATTTGCTGAGCGCTACGGCGTCGATCCTGGCACACACGCTGTCTACGACGCTCTCTCTCAGGAAGGCGACGTGCTGGAAAGCTCATCACGAATCTGGACGAATACTGAGCGGATCAAAGCGGCGCTTGGGCTTTTTGAACTGGACGGCCGTGATCCGCGGGACGCGCTTGCCAGCTCATGCGGCCTAATTTTTGGCCGCTATTTCGCGAACGATATCCCAGGCCTTTGGACCGATCGCTTCGACGGTATGGGCAGGCCAATGACAACGGCGACGCCGGCATCGTGCGTGTACCACTTATTCTTGGCGTTCTCTGAGATGCTGCGACTCGAGCCGCAGATATCGAAGCTGCCTTAAGCGCCAGCCTTGCCGAATTCACGGATCGCATTGGCGATCTTGGTTTGAGTCTGGCCATCGAGGTACGGGTGCATCGGCAGCGCTAGCACGCGGTGGCAGATGGTTTCGCTCACCTCCAAGCCGCCAGCGCCGACCGGGAAGGTTTCATATGCGGTCTGCTTGTGCAGCGGCTTCGGATAGTATTGCGCGGTTGGGATGCCGGCTTCGCGCAGGTGTGCTGCGAGGCCATCGCGATCATCGGCTTCGATCACGTACTGCGCCCAAGTCGAAACACCACCGTCGATCACCTTCGGCGTCGTGACCAAGCCTTCGAGCATTTGCGCATAGCGATCGGCGACTTCGTTCCGCATCGTGATCTCCTCGGAGAAAATCGCGAGCTTCTCGATCAAGATTGCTGCCTGGATCGTGTCGAGGCGCGAGTTCATGCCGATGCGGGCGCAATTGTATTTGTCGTCACCGCTGGCGCCGTGAAAGGCTATCGAACGCATAAGAACGTTTTCGGCGTCGTCATTGGTCAGCGTCGCGCCGCCGTCGCCGTAACAACCCAGCGGCTTTGCCGGGAAGAACGATGTGGTCTGTGCATCGGCCCAATGCATTGGGTGCTTGCCGCCCAGCGTGCAGCCGAAGCCTTGCGCGCTGTCGGCGATGAGCTTCAGCCCTTCGCGCTTACAGATCGCTGCAATCGCCGGATAATCCGCCGGTTGGCCGAAGAGATCGACGACGATCACAACCCTTGGCTTCAGCTTGCCGTCCTTTTTCACACCCGCGATCGCGGCTTCGAGCGAGGCCGGATCCATGTTGTAGGTGTCGGGCAGAACGTCGACGAACACTGGCGTCGCCTGCACCCACGGCACGATCTCGGCGGTGGCGGCAAACGTAAAGCTCGGCGTGAACACGGCGTCGCCTTCGCACACGCCCCACGCCCAGAGCGGCAGCACGAGTGCATCGGTGCCGTTGGCGTTGCCGATGCAGTGTTTGGCCTCAGCGAACGCCGCGAGCTGGCCTTCGAGCTGCTTCACTTCCGGTCCGAAAATGTAAGCGCCCGAGCGCACGACTTTTGAAACGGCGGCGTCGATCTTGTCGGCAATGCGTGCGCGCTGCGCTTGCAGGTCGATAAACGGGATCATGTCTTCCTCGGATACTTAAGTGAGTGAGGGCAGGCCCGAGGCGGCATCCACCTCAAGCGCCAATTCCAGAACCGCGAGCGCTTCGTCGCCATCGACCACCGGCCGCGGCGCGACGCCAAGAACGGCGTCGATGAATTGCGCGACATTGGCGCCAAGTGGATCGCTGCCGATGCGGGTTTCGCCGAATGCGGCGTTGAGCGGGAAGCGCGTTGTGTTCTCGAAGGTGCGGGCGAGGAAGTCGATCTTCACTTCGCCCGACGGATAGATTGCGTGCATGTAGCGGCGGCGCTCGTCCGCGATGCGGCTGGAGATGAACTTGGCTTCCGCGCCGACGAACGAGAGCGTCGCTTCGATGCGATCGGCGGTGCGGCCGTGCTCGCTGACGGCCGTCGCGCTCACGTGCTCTGGCTTTTGCTTCAGCAACATCAGCGCCAGATCGAGATCGTGGACCATCAGATCGAGCGTGACCGAAACGTCTGCGCTGCGCCCGGTCCACGGACCTTCGCGCACGCTTTCGATATGCGTCGGCTTTTCTGGTGCGGTGAGGAGACCCATCGCTTCGAACACCAGGCGCTCCTGGTGACCGCAGCCGACTATGAGTTTCTTCTCGCGGGCAATCTTCACGATGTGCGAGCCGCGTTCGATATCCGTCGCGATTGGTTTTTCGATGAGGAGATGCTTGCCGGCCTCAAGCGCCGCGATGCCTGCATCGCCATGAAACGACGGCGGGGAAGCGATCGTCACGATATCGCAGGCGGCGAACAGCGCGTCGCGCGTTGCGAAGCTCTCTGCGCCGTGGGTGTCGGCGAGTTGCTGTGCGCGCTCGTCGTCTGGATCGAACACGCCGACGAACTGCACGCGCGCGTCTTCGGCATACTTCCGCGCATGGATGCGCCCGAAGGCGCCTGCGCCAAGCACGCCTGCCCGAAGCTTGCTCACTCGACGGTCACCGACTTTGCAAGGTTGCGCGGTTGGTCAACGTCCGTGCCTTTGTGCACGGCGGTGAAATACGCCAGCAATTGGATCGGTACCGAGTACACGAGCGGGGCAATGAACGGATCGCACGCCGGGATCATGATGATGTGCTTGGCGATGTCCGCGCACGCCACAGCGCCCGCCGCGTCCGTGATCACGATCAGCTTGCCGCCGCGCGCGTTCACTTCCTGCATGTTCGAGAGCGTTTTCTCGAACAGCGCATCGTGCGGGGCGACCACCACAACCGGCGTGTGCTCATCAATGAGCGCAATTGGGCCGTGCTTCAGTTCGCCAGCGGCATAGCCTTCGGCGTGGATGTACGAGATTTCTTTCAGCTTGAGCGCGCCTTCGAGTGCGATCGGATAGTGCACGCCGCGGCCGAGATAGAGCACGTCGCGCGCCTGCGCGAGTTCGAGCGCGATCTTCTCGATCTCTGGCTCGCACGCCAGCGCATCGGCCACCAAACGCGGCGTTTCCATCAGCGCATGAACGAGACGGCCTTCTTCTTGGCCGGAGAGCGTTCCGCGTGCGCGGCCAACCGCAATTGCGAGCGCCGCGAGCGCCGAGAGCTGGGCGGTGAACGCCTTCGTCGAAGCAACGCCGATTTCCGGACCAGCCAAGGTCGGCAGCCGCGCATCGGCTTCGCGCCAGATCGTGGACTCCGGCACGTTCACAACGGCCAGCGTCTTCAGCCCGTTCTCTTTGCAATAGCGCAGCGCCGCCAACGTATCGGCCGTCTCGCCAGATTGCGACACGAACACCGAGAACGCCTTCTTGCCGAACGCCGGTTTCCGGTAGCGGAACTCAGAGGCGATGTCGGTCTCAACCGCGATGCCGGAGATCTGCTCGAGCCAATACTCAGCCACGCGCCCCGCATAGTGCGCCGTGCCGCAGCCAATCACGATAGCGCTGTCCGCCGAAAGATCGACGCCGTCGAGATCCGGCATCTCTACGCGCTCTTCGTATGCGTTCACGTAGCGCGTGATCGTGCGGCCGATGGTTTCCGGCTGCTCGTAGATTTCCTTCTGCATGAAGTGGCGGTGGTTGCCCTTTTCGGCCGCGGCCGCGCCGCCCGCGAACAAGTGCACCTTACGCTCGGCTACCATGCCCTGCGCGTCGAGCACTTTCACCTTCGTGCGCGACAGCACGGCGATGTCGCCTTCTTCGAGAAACATCACCCGTTGCGTGAACGGAGAGAGAGCGATCGCGTCCGAGCCCAGGAAGTTTTCACCGTCGCCCAGGCCAACCGCCAATGGGCTGCCTTTGCGCGCGCCGACGAGAATGTCGTCGTCGCCTGCAAACAACACGGCGATGCCGAACGCGCCTTCGAGGCGGCGGACAGCGCTGATCGCGGCTTGCTCGGGCTTTTGGCCTTTATCCAGATAATCCGTGATCAGGTGCGCGATAACTTCGCTGTCAGTCTCGGACGAAAACTTGTGCCCGGCGGCAGCAAGCTCTTCGCGCAGCGCGCGGAAGTTCTCGATGATGCCATTGTGGACGATGGCGACCTTATCGGTGGCGTGCGGGTGGGCGTTGCCGGTCGTCGGCGCGCCGTGCGTCGCCCAGCGCGTGTGACCAATGCCGCTGACGCCAGCGAGCGGCGACTTTTCAAGTTCGGCTGCCAGGTTTGCAAGTTTGCCGGCGGCGCGGCGGCGCGTGATCGCGCCATTTTCCAACGTCGCGACGCCTGCGGAATCGTAGCCCCGGTATTCCAGAAGCTTCAAAGCCTGGACTAGCCGGGGCGCCGCCGGATCAGCGCCCAGGATGCCGATAATTCCGCACATAGTTAATCTCTTAGTCCCTTCGCGCGCCCCACGGGGCTCATGCCCGTTCGCGTGTTGATTTGCACTTCAATTAGTCTTTCAACATGCGACGGAGTTTCGTGGTGCGCGCAGCTGGCGTGTGCAACGATTTTTGCTTAAGCGCTCACCGCTGATAGAATTACCCGACTTTGGGCGCGACCTGAAGCCGGATGGAGCATTCACTACCATGAGCAGAGCCTATTTCGGCACAGACGGCATCCGCGGAACGGCGAACAAGTTTCCAATGACGCCGGAAGTCGCCATGCGCGTCGGCCTGGCGGCCGGCAAGCGTTTCCGCTCGGCTGACGATCGCCGCCACCTCGTGGTCATCGGCAAAGATACGCGTCTTTCAGGCTACATGCTCGAACCGGCGTTAACCGCTGGCTTCACTGCTGCCGGCATGGACGTGGTTCTGTTTGGCCCGCTGCCGACGCCGGCTGTCGCGATGCTGACGCGCTCGCTGCGCGCCGATCTCGGCGTGATGCTCTCTGCCTCGCATAACAAGTTTGCCGACAACGGCATCAAGCTCTTCGGCCCGGACGGCTACAAGCTCTCCGATGCTGCCGAGATCGAGATCGAGCAGCTGATGGATGCGCCGCTCGACACCCACCTGTCCGCGCCGGACAAGCTCGGCCGCGCCCGCCGCATCGACGACGCCCAGGCGCGCTACGTCGAGATCGTGAAGGCGACGTTCCCGAAACGCCTCTCGCTGAAGGGGCTCCGCATCGTGATCGATGCCGCCAATGGCGCCGCTTACCAAGTCGCCCCGGTCGCGCTCTATGAACTGGGCGCTGAGGTTATCAAGATCGGCGTCGAGCCGAACGGGTTCAACATCAACGAGGAAGTCGGCTCCACCGACACTAAGGCCCTGAAGGAAGCGGTCCTCAAGTATCGCGCCGACATCGGCATCGCCCTCGACGGCGACGCTGATCGCGTCGTCATCGTTGACGAGAAAGGCCATACCATCGACGGCGACCAGCTCATGGCGCTCATCGCCAAGAACTGGAAGGAGCAAGGCACGCTCACCAAGGGCGGCATCGTCGCCACCGTGATGAGCAATCTCGGCCTTGAGCGTTTCCTGAAGGGCCTCTCGCTGAAGCTAGAGCGCACCAACGTGGGTGACCGCTACGTCGTCGAGCAAATGCGCGCCAAGGGCTACAATGTCGGCGGCGAACAATCCGGCCACATCATCCTCAGCGACTTCTCCACCACTGGCGACGGCCTGTTGGCGGCGCTGCAAGTGCTCGCGGTGATCGTGCAGTCCGGCAAGCCGGCCAGCGAAGTCTGCAAGCAAGTCGACCCAGCTCCGCAAATCCTGGAAAACGTCCGCTACGAACGCGGCAAGCCCGATCCGATGGAAGCCTCCACTGTGAAGGCGGCGATTAAAGACGCCGAAGAGCGCCTCAAAGGCACTGGCCGCATGCTCGTGCGCAAGAGCGGCACCGAGCCGCTCGTGCGCATCATGGCCGAGGGCGATGACGAAACGCTCGTGCGGTCGGCCGTCAATGACGTGAAGGCGGCGGTCGTCGCGGCGGCGAAAGCGGCCTAACGGCCCGCTGGCGCCGGCGCGCTTATCGGCGTCGCCGGCGGACGTGCCGGTAACGGCGCAACGTTGTTTGCTTCGTTGCAATCGGGGATGCCTGCGCGCGTGCCTTCGCTGGCGTAGACAAGCCGCAACCTTAACCGCCGCCCTGCCGCTTCCGGCGGAATGACACCGCGCACCACGCCGCGCACGGAGTGCGCAAAGGCGAGCGAAACGTGTCCGTCGGCATCGAGTGTCGTGATTGCGGGTGCAACGGCGATGCGCGTCGCGCCTGCCGCCGTTGTGAATTCGAGCGCCACTGAGGTGTCAGCCACGTTGCGCGTGACAAACGGCGTGTTGCCGTCATTGCGGACTTGCCACGTGACAGCCACTTCGTTCGCGCCAAGGGGAGCTTGCCCGGGTACTTCGGTCACAAACGCGGTCGTGCCGACGCCGAGGTCAGGGCAGCGTGCGATCGGCTGCGGCGGTCGCGTCGGCGCGCCCTTGCCATTGCCCTTGCCACCTTGCTGTTGCTGTCCTTGTGCGAGTGCTTGGCTCGTCAGCACCACGCCTTGCAATGCGGCGAGGCCGACCAGGCACGCCATAACTACTTTGCGCATCGTGACTTTCCCCGCCGGCTTGGCTCAGCAGCCGGGTGCGTCCCCATGAGCCGGATCATAGCCGATGGCGCGCGTCCGGCCAATCGCCTTCCGCTCGTTACGTGCGCAGCTGTCGCACCCAAGCGGCTGTGCTGGGGTCCAGGTCGGCGGCCGGAGTACCGCCTTCGAGCGCCGGCAGCAGGGCGTTGGCCATCTCCTTGCCCAGTTCGACACCCCATTGGTCGAATGAATTGATCCCGGCGAGCACGCCCTCAGTGAAGGTGCGGTGTTCGTAGAAGGCGAGGAGCGCACCCAGGGCTTCCGGGGAGAGTTCGTCTATGGCCATTAAGGTCGACGCGCGATTGCCCGTGAACGTGCGGTGGGGCGCGAGGCGCACTGCTTCGGCCTCGCTCATGCCCGTGGCGATCATCTCGGCTTTGGCCTGCGCCGCCGTCTTGCCGACCATCAGCGCGCGCGCTTGCGCCAGTGCATTGGCGTAGACTTTTGCGCGGTGTGAGGGAGGGCCTTCCTGCGCGCCCGCGTTTACGATGAACTCTACGGGGACTTCCTCAACGCCTTGATGCAGCAATTGGAAGAACGAATGCTGCGCGTTTGTGCCTGCCACGCCCCAGGTCACGGCGCAGGACGAGCGCTCCAGCGACGCGCCGTCACGTGTGACACCTTTGCCGTTGGACTCCATCTCTAGCTGCTGCGCCCACGTCGGCAGCAACCGCAGGCGTTCGGCGTAGGGGATGAGTGCGTACGAGCCGTGCCCAAGCGCTTCGCGATTCCACATCTGAACCGCCGCCGAAATCGCGGGCAAATTCTGTGTGAACGGCGTGTCGCGGAAGTGATTGTCCATCTCCTCGGCGCCTTCGAGCATGCGGAAGAAGACGCCATGTGTCAGCGCGATCTCACAGACGAGCGAAACGCTGGACCATAGCGAATAGCGCCCGCCGACCCAGTCCCAGAACGGAAACACATCTTCCGCCGCAACGCCCCAAGCGACGGCCTTTTCCGGCGCGGCGGTCGCAGCCGCGATGCGCGCAGGACCCCAAGCGCGCACGAACTCGGCGTTGGCCAGCGTTTCCTGTGTTGTGAATGTCTTGGAGACGACGATGAGCAACGTCCGCCTCGGATCGAGCCCTTCGATCGCGTCGGCGACGTCGGCGCCATCAACGTTGGCTGCGAAGCGAACTGTGATGTTGGGCCGCCGATGCGCCTTTAGCGCATCGAGAACGACACGCGGGCCAAAATCAGAGCCTCCAATGCCGAGGTGGATCAATGCATCGAAATCGCCGCTCTCCGCAATCTCGTGCGCAAATGCGTGCATGCGATCCAATACGCGGGTGACGTCATTGTCTCCGCCGGGCGGATCGGTGATGCGTAAAGCCCAGTGCTTAGCGGCGCGACCTTCAGTGGTGTTCACAATCTCGCCGCCGAAGAGCTTTGCGCGCCAGCCGTCAAAGTCCGCCGCTCCCGCCAACGCGCCTATCGCGTTCATCGCGGCCCCATCGATGCGCTGCTTCGAGAAGTCGGCATTCAAGTGTGGGGCCGCGAAGCTCAGCGCTTCGACGCGCTTCGGATCGGCGGCGAACAAGTCGAGCAGCTTTGCGCCCTTCAAGCGCGCCGCTTCGGCGGCGACTTGCGTCCAGGCTTGTTTCATCGCGATATCGTTGGCGCTCATGGGGCAGAGCCTCTAACAGGACGCGAGCATGGCGACAATTCTTGTAACCGGCGGCGCGGGCTATGTGGGCTCGCATTGTTGCCTCGCGCTCGCGCGCGCAGGGCATCAGGTCGTCGTTTACGATAGCCTCTTCAACGGCCACGCCAAGTTTGCGAAATGGGGACCGCTGGAAGAGGGCGATATCCGAGACGCCGTGCGCTTGCGTGAGGTGTTCGCGAAGCATCGGCCCAATGCCGTTCTGCACTGTGCGGCGCTGATTGAAGTCGGCGAGTCTGTGAAGCATCCGGATCGCTTTCACGATGTGAATGTGCGCGGCACGGAGGTTCTGCTCGACGCCATGCGCGAGGCCGGTACGCGGGCGTTCGTGTTTTCCTCATCGTGCGCCGTCTATGGCGCACCTGAACGATTGCCGATGGACGAAGCGCATCCGTATGCACCGACAAGCCCCTACGGCCAAAACAAGCTCGACGCCGAACGGCTAAGCGAAGCCGCTGCGGCGGCACGCGGCGGATCGTACGCGCATCTGCGCTATTTCAACGCCGCGGGCGCCGCTTGGGGCGAGGGCCTGGGTGAAAGTCACGAGCCCGAGAGCCACGCCATCCCGCTGGCGCTGTTCACCCTTCTGGGGCGGCGCGAGACCTTCAAGATTTTTGGCGAGGATTATGAGACGCGCGACGGCACTTGCTTGCGCGACTACGTCCATGTTTTGGATCTGGCCGACGCACACGTGCGTGCGATCGAGCGCTTGCTCGGCGGCGGCGAAAGCCTCGCTGCCAATCTCGGCACAGGCGACGGCGTCACTGTGCGCGAATTGATTGCGGCGATCGAGCGCGTCACTGGTCAGCGCGTGCCGGCGATACCGGCGCCGCGTCGCGACGGCGATTCACCTGCGTTGTTGGCCGATAATTCGTTGGCGCTGCGTGAGCTAGGCTGGTTGCCCAGGCGCGATATCGACGAGATCATCGCCGACGCGTGGAAGTGGCACAGCGAGATTGAAGCGCGCACTTAGGCACTCGATCCGACACTAAAAGACAATATTCGGCTCACGTCGCGTTGCGGTAAGCCACTTTGCTCGGTCCATGAGTTGAACGCCGCCTGCACAGCTTTCATGTCGGCCTTTGACGTTGGGGCTTTGCTCACGATCTTCTCGCGGATCAACGCCTTCGTCACATCCTGCGAAAGGATGAAGCTGTCCCAGCCATTGAAGCGCAGGAAGTACATCGTCGCCGATGGGCCAAGGTGCGAGGCGTGCTTCTTGAAGTGCTCCATCAGGCCGATCTGATCGTTCGCCGGCCACGATTTGAGGAAGGCGGTGAACGAGCCGTGCTCCTTTGCCGTGTCGATCACGAATTGCGCGTTGTTGATCGTCGCTTGAATCTTCGCGCCGTTGCGGACGATGCGCGTGTCTTTCAGTAATCGCGCGACTTCGCGATCGGCGTAGAACGCGACCTTATGCGGATCGAAGCGATCAAACGCTTCCTCGAAGCCTGGCCACTTCTTCTCGATCACGTCCCACGAGAATCCAGCTGAGAATGCCGCTTGCGCCATCGCCGCGAGCCAGCGGTCGTCGCTCTGCCTTTTCACCGCGGGTTTCTTGGCGTTCTCCGCCAAACGCTTCGCTAATCCCGCCTTGCCGTGATGCTTCTCAGCCAGCTTCACGATCTCGGAGAACTTGCGCATCGGTGTCCTCATAAGTGAACGGATGGGCGCGGCGCCACTCGCTTTCACGGCGAGAAGCAATGCTGCTTAGCCAGCCTCCCACTAACACGAAGGGAACGCATAGTGCGCATAACCAAAGATGTTCTGGCAATCGAATGGCAAGCAGCACTGCGAAGAATGCTGAGAGCGCCAGTAAGAAGAATCCATAGCGAAATAGGCCTTGAGCGCGAGCGCCCGTCACGATCCAGTTCTTGTAGCGAGCTATTAGTCGAACTCGCCCGGCAAGATCGGCTTCTTCGAGTCGCCTTGTGAGTTCTTTCGGATCGACGCCGTCCGCCTTCATGGAGACTACGCCCGTCCGACGCTCACGTACTTGAAGCCCTTGGCGCGCATTTCATCGGGGCGATATATGTTGCGCAGGTCGATCACGGTTGGCGTTTTCAGCGCGTCCTTGATGCGATCCAAATCGAGCGCGCGGAATTGATCCCACTCGGTGATGATCACCACCGCGTCGGCGTTTTGGACGCAATCGTACGGCCCGGTCGCGAACTGGACGTCCTTTAGCATATGCTTGGCTTCGTTCATGCCTTCGGGATCGAACGCGCGAACCTTGGCGCCTTCATCCTGCAGGGCTGGCACGATATCGAGCGCCGGTGCGTCGCGCATGTCGTCAGTGTTTGGTTTGAAGGTGAGGCCAAGGATGGCGATGGTTTTGCCTCGCAATTCGCCGCCCACTGCGTCGATGATTTTCTGCGCCATCTTCTGCTTGCGTGCGGAGTTCACGCGCACGGTGGCTTCGATGAGCTCGATCGGGGCGTTGTTGTCGCGAGCGGTCTTCATCAACGCGAGCGTGTCCTTCGGGAAGCACGAGCCGCCGTAGCCAGGGCCCGCGTTCAAGAACTTGCGGCCAATGCGGTTGTCGAGGCCGATGCCCTTAGCGACTTCTTGAACGTTGGCGCCGACGGCTTCGCAGAGATCGGCGATTTCGTTGATGAAGGTGATCTTCATCGCGAGAAAGCCGTTGCCGGCGTACTTGATCAGCTCCGAGGTGCGGCGCTCCGTGAACACGATCGGCGTTTCGTTGAGTGATAGTGGGCGATAGAGCTGGCGCATCACATCGCGCGCGCGTTCGTCAGTGGTGCCGACAACGACGCGATCCGGGCGCTTGAAGTCGCCGATGGCCGCGCCTTCGCGCAAGAATTCCGGGTTGGAGACGACGGCGAACTCGGCACTCGGGTTCGTCTTCTTGATGATGGCTTCGACTTCGTCGCCAGTGCCGACCGGCACCGTCGATTTGTTGACGATGACTGTGTAGCCGTTGATTAGGCCCGCGATCTCCTCGGCGGCAGCGTAAACATAGGAGAGATCGGCGTGGCCATCGCCGCGACGCGAGGGCGTGCCGACGGCGATGAACACAGCGTCGGCGTCGCGGATCGCGGCGCTCGGATCGGTCGTGAAGAAGAGGCGGCCTTGCTCGACGTTGTCTTTGACGAGCTCATCGAGGCCCGGTTCGAAGATCGGGATTTCGCCCTTCTGCAGACGCGCGATCTTGCCGGCGTCCTTGTCGACGCACGTCACCGTGTGGCCGAAGTCGGCAAAGCAGGCGCCCGAGACGAGGCCCACATAGCCGGTGCCGATCATTGTAACGCGCATCGATGAATTCCTTTGGGAGTTTGGCGCTTCTAGAAACCGCCGTGGCGCTCAGGTCAAGCGGCGGCGCGCCGCAGCGCCTCGTTGACCGCAGCAAGCGCCAATTGGGCGTCTTTTTCACTTGCTGTCATATAGATCGGCGTTCGTTCGCCGCCCTGCGCGACGCTGACTTCGAAGCCTTTGCGCTTTACCTTAACCACCGCCGCTGCGCCAAAGAGCGCCGCCGAGATGATCCAGTACAACGGCATCAGAAATCCAAGGAGCAGAAGTACACATCCAAGCGCGATAAAGGTCGTGCGCACCGGGACCTGCACGGTCTTGGCCTCAAGCTGCGGCGCAAGTGCAGGTGTGACCGCTATTTCTGCGGAGGGGGTGATGATGCGCCGGTCAGTGACGCTGAGCGCCGCACTCTTCAGGATTTGGACTTCCCCCTCGTCCACTTAGATCTCCTGATTGTACTTGCCGACCTCTAGGAAGCGGGCGAGGCGGGGCTTCACTTCTTCGCGGAAGAGCGCCTTCATGTCGTCATCGCTGGTCATGCTTTCGACGACCACGACCAGTTCAGGCTTGTTCGATGAGGCGCGCACCAGCACCCAAGCGCCATCTTCCAGCGTAACGCGCGCGCCGTTCACGGTGTTGACGTCGCGAATGGAGCGTCCGAGGATTTTGCCGCCTTCGCTGGCGAGCTTCTGGTAGTCGGCGACGACGCGATCGACGATGCCGTACTTTTTCTCGTCATCGCAGTGCGGGCTCATGGTCAGCGACGTGAAGCTCTTCGGCAGCGCGTCCTTCAGCTGGCTGAGCTTCTTGCTCGGATTGCGGTCGAGCATCGCAAGAACGGCAGCCGCGGCGACGATGCCGTCGTCATAGCCATTGCCGAGTGGCTCGCGAAAGAAGAAGTGGCCTGACTTTTCGAAGCCCGCGAGCGCGCCGAGTTCGGTGGTGCGGCGCTTGATGTAGGAGTGGCCGGTCTTCCAATAATCGACCTTCGCGCCGTTGGCTTTCAGCACGGGGTCGATCGCGTAGAGCCCGGTGGATTTCACGTCGGCAACGAAAGTCGCGTTCTTGTGGGTAGCGCTGAGATCACGCGCGAGCATCAGGCCCACTTTGTCGGCGAAAATTTCGTCGCCTTGATCGTCAACGACGCCGCAGCGGTCGCCGTCGCCGTCGAAGCCGAGCGCCAGATCAGCGCCGTGCTTCTTCACTGCGGCCGCCATGTCGTGCAGCATTTCGCTGTCTTCAGGATTGGCGTTGTAGTTGGGGAACGTCCAGTCGAGCGCCGTGTGGAGATCGATGACTTCCGCACCCATGCGCCGGAGAGCTTCCGGTGCAAACGCGCCAGCTGTGCCGTTGCCGCATGCGGCGATGACTTTGATCGGACGCGTGAGTTTCACGCGGGATACGATGTCCGCGATGTAGCGCTCGCGCATGTCCTCGACGCGCTTGTAGGCTCCGCCCGGGCGCTCCTTGAAATTTCCGCCAAGCACGATGTCGCGGAGCTTGCCCATTTCGTCGGGGCCGAAAGTGAGTGGACGATCAGCGCCCATCTTCACGCCGGTCCAGCCGTTTTCATTGTGGCTCGCCGTCACCATCGCGACGCACGGAATGTCGAGCGCAAATTGCGCGAAGTAGGCGGTCGGCGAGAGCGCGAGGCCGATGTCGTTCACTTCCATGCCGGCCTGCATCAAGCCGAGCGTCAGCGCTTGCTTGATCGAGGTGGAGTAAAAGCGGAAGTCGTGCCCAACCACGATACGCGGTGCGACGCCAAATTCGTGGATCAGCGTGCCGAGGCCAAGCCCCAGCGCTTGCACGCCGAGCAGATTCAGTTCCGGCGGCTTCTCGTTTCCCTGAATGCCGAACCACCAGCGCGCGTCGTATTCGCGAAAGCCTGTCGGCTTAACCAAAGGCAGCGCTTCGAAATCAGCGGAATTTGGCGCGAGGCTTGCGCGCGGCGCAGGCAGCATGGGCGGTCTTCCAGGTCGTTAGCAGGGGGTGCGGGCGGTGTGGTCGATATGGCTGCGGATTTCAATCCGCCGCCCTGTCTCAGGTGCGCGGCATAATCCGGATACGCGTGATCTCGAGTCCGTAAGCCATGTCCGGCTGAGGCGAGACTGGGTGAATGCCGATGGCGTTCACGGAGGCGCGGGGCGGCAAATTGAACCGCAGCGTCGCCGTCTCCGGCGGTGCGTCGAGCGTCACCCACGGCGAAGGCCCAGTGTCACTGCGAAGGCTTACGGCAAGCCGGTTTGCCGCATTCACTGGGAGGGGATTGTAACTGACTTCAACGACGACCGGTCTGCCGCTTATGGCTGCGGCGTCTTCCGGCGTCAGCAGGATGCGCGTGCCCTGATCGGCCGGTTGCGGGGCGGGTTGAGCCATGGTTTGCGCCACTCGCAGTCGCAGCGGACGACCCCAATAGTCGCGCACAACCGTCGTCTCTTCCGCCCCTTGATCGGGAGAATCGAAGCGGTCGCGCTCGTACACCATCCATTCGCCGTCGCGTTCGGCCGACACCGGCGCCGGTTGACGCGGCCAAGATTGCGGGCGCAGGCTCACGACGATTGCCAGCCCGGCGATGATGACCGCCAGGGGGTAAAAGATGATCGGGTGAAGCAGCCAGTGACGCATCGGGGTTGGGTGTAGCGTGCCCGGGGGCGGGCTTCCAAGCGGCTTCGGCTCTTGACGGGCCGTGACGGGGCTGGGAGCAAGCGGGCCATGCCTTATCTCGCACTGCTTCGTCACGGCCAGAGCCAATGGAATCTGGAAAATCGCTTCACCGGCTGGGTGGATGTCGACCTAACGCCGGCGGGCGAAGCGCAGGCTCGGCGCTCCGGGGAACTGCTCGCGGCGAGTGGGGTGCCGTTCGATAAGTTATTCACATCGGTGCAGACGCGGGCGATCCGAACCGGGTCGCTGGCGACGGAGGCGGCCAAACTGGCCTGGCTGCCGGTGGCGCGCGATTGGCATTTGAATGAGCGCCACTACGGGGCGCTGACTGGCTTGGATAAGGCCGAGACGGCCGCCAAGCACGGTGAGGAGCAAGTGCTGGTCTGGCGCCGTTCCTACGATGTGCCGCCGCCACCATTGGAGCGCGGCGGGGAGTTCGATCTTTCGAAGGATCGCCGCTACGCGGGCGTGGACGTGCCGCAGACAGAATCCCTGAAGCTTACGCTCGAGCGCGTGCTTCCGTATTGGCGCGAGGCGATCGTGCCGGATCTGAAGGCGGGCAAAAATCTCATCATCGCCGCGCACGGCAATTCGCTGCGCGCGATCGTGAAGCATCTCTTCAACGTGCCGGATGGCGATATCGTCCACGTCGAGATTCCAACGGGCAATCCGCTATTGATTGAGCTCGATGCCAATCTGAAGCCGATCTCGGTGCGCTATCTTGATGAGAGCCGCGCCGAGAAGCTGCCAGCGTTGCCTGCGTGAACGACTTGGAATTCATGCGGCGCGCGCTGGAGCTGGCGGTGCTTGGCGTGGGGCGAACCGGCGATAATCCTTCCGTGGGCTGTGTGATCGTGCGTGATGGCGTGATCATCGCCGAAGCGCACACCGCCGATGGCGGCAGGCCGCACGCGGAAGAGCAGGCTGTTGCGTTGGCCAATGCGAGTGGAGCCACCGCGTACGTGACGCTTGAGCCATGCGCTAGGCGATCGAACGGATCGGCGTCGTGCGCCGATCGGCTCATCCAAGCTGGCGTGGCGCGCGTGGTGATCGCGACAGGTGATCCGCATCCGTTTGTGGATGGTGCAGGCATTGAGCGACTGCGCGCGGCGGGCGTGCTGGTTGAGACTGGCTTATTGTCGGAAGAAGCTCGCACGCAGAACGCCGACTTCTTCGCGCAGTGGACCAAGGGTTAGCGCCCAACGATCAGCGGATCGCCTTCCTTCATCAGGCCATCAAAGTACGCGATGGTTTTTGTCAGCCCGTCACGCAGCTGGATTTTCGGCGCCCAGTGCAGAATTTCGCGCGCCTTTTCGATGTTGGGCTGACGTTGCTTCGGATCGTCGCTCGGCAGCGGCTTGAACACGAGCTTTGATTTTGCGCCCGTGAGGTCGATCACAGCTTCGGCGAGTTGCTTGATCGTGAACTCGTTTGGGTTGCCAAGATTGATCGGTCCGGGCAGATCGCCGTCTTTATCCATGAAGGTGATGAAGGCGTCGATGAGATCGTCGACGTAGCAGAACGAACGGGTCTGCAGGCCGTCGCCGTAGAGCGTGATGTTCTCGCCTTTCAGCGCTTGCACGATGAAGTTTGAAACAACGCGGCCGTCGTTCGGGTGCATGCGCGGGCCGTAGGTGTTGAAGATGCGCGCGACGCGGATGTCGGTTTTGTGCTGGCGATAATAGTCGAAGAAGAGCGTCTCTGCGCAGCGTTTGCCTTCATCGTAGCAAGAGCGGATGCCGATCGGATTGACGCGGCCCCAGTATTCTTCCGGTTGCGGGTGCACGTCCGGGTCGCCGTACACTTCCGAGGTTGACGCTTGGAAGATGCGCGCCTTCAGGCGCTTTGCGAGGCCCAGCATATTGATGGCGCCGTGCACGCTGGTCTTTGTCGTTTGTACCGGATCGTGTTGGTAGTGCACTGGGCTAGCAGGGCAGGCGAGATTGTAGATTTGATCGACTTCCACATAGAGCGGGAACGTCACGTCGTGGCGCAGGAACTCGAAGTTCGGGGCGTTCAGCAGATGCGCAACGTTGCGCTTGCGGCCCGTGAAGAGGTTGTCAGCGCAAACCACATCGTCGCCACGCGCGACGAGCCGATCGCATAGATGCGAGCCGAGAAAGCCTGAGCCACCGGTGACAAGAACACGCCGTTCAAACATGAGTTTTGCTTAAGAGTGTTCGCAATCCCCGGCAAATTTCACGGCAGCGCGAAGAGCTCTGAAAGCATTTCGATTTTTCCGATGTCGAGATTGGCGCCACGCTGTACTCGGCAAAACTGGAACATTTTACCCACAGGGGCATCGAAGACACAGCGGTTCCGAATTACCTCTGAGTAATGAGCAATACGTCTTCAAATTTTGAACCAACACGGCCAAGTGCAGGGCATCAAGCGGTCGAGGCGTTCGGGTTTGTCGACGGCCGCAACGGGATGGAGAAAAATCTCTCATGAAGAAAACCGCATTGCTCGCGGCGCTCGCTGCTGCGTTCGTCGCTACGCCTGCCCTGGCCCAATCTGGCGGCCACGTTGGCGTTACCTATGGCAGCACCGATTCAAGTGGCTCCGATGGCGACACTTGGCAGGTTGAAGGCGCGTTCGGTGGAAACAGCGGCTCGGTCGGCTATCAAATCGACGCTGGTATCGGCAGCACGGATGCTGGCGGCAGCATCGATGATCGCACAATCGCTGGCCACCTCTATTGGCACAACGACAACTGGAACCTCGGCGGCGTAATCGCCACGACGAACCTCGACGACGGCGACAGCGTTGACGAGACGGTTTACGGCATCGAAGGCTCGTTCAACCTTGCCCCGAACGCAGTGCTGACCGGCAGCTACACGGTTGGTGAAACCGAGTTCATCGTCGATCTCGACACGTGGAATGCCGACATCGGCCTGAACTACTACTTCACCGACAACTTCCGCGTCGGTGGCACGCTTGGCACCGGCAATCTCGACGCCGGCGGCGGCGCCGATTTCGACACGACGTCCTACGGCATCAGCGCCGAGTGGCAATTGTCGTCGACGCCGATCAGCTTCACGGCTGGCTACAGCACGATCGATACGGACGTGTTCGGCGAGTACGACACGCTGAAGGTTGGCGTGCGCTGGAATTGGGGTGGCACGCTGCGCGAGCGCGATGCCGCCACGCCGTTCGAGACCCAAACGGGCCTCTATCAGCGCGTGTACGGCCTTCAGTAAGAACTGAAAGCTAAGCTAGCTATTAAGGGCGCTCCGTCAGGAGCGCCCTTTTTGCTGCGCGCCGTCCAACTTTGTACCGACGTAGGAGGGCATCGGCGGTGGTTCGATGTCTGGTCGGTGATTTTTGATCGCGGCGGCGAACTTAGCGTTCCCTGGATAGAGGTAGCTCCAATACACGCGCCGTCCGTCGTGTGCTTCGAGATACCAGTACATTGTGAAAGTCGTGCCGGAGCGAGCCACGTCTGGCCACGCAATTGTCGCGCGCTGCAATCCGAGCGTGCCCAACACCATTTGCGATGCGCCATCGACGCAGCTCTTGCTCCAACTCAGCGCGTGCAGAGACGTCACGGACGGAAACATACAGCCCGCGAAAAGCGCGCCGATCACAAACAAGATTGCGCCAATCCAAAACGCATCTGGTTCAGCGATCATGAGCGCCACGGCGCACAACACGAGGATCGCGCCGAACACAGTGATAATCCAACCGCTCCAGCGATCGGGTCTGATCGTGCCGCTGTCGCCATCAAGTTTGTAAGGCTCGGCGGATTGCAGGTGTGACGCGAACCGGCGGACCAGGATCGATGACAGCAGCGTCATTCCGCCGGCGATTAGCGCAGAAATGAGCGACGACACGTTATGGCCTCCCGCAACGCAGGCTATCAGCCGTCGGCGGCGCGTCTACTAGCGCAATTTCGCGATGGTGAGGCCGTCGGCCTTGGCGCGGTCCTTCACGGATTCTTCGCTGCGCGTGAGCGCTTTGGCGATCGCCTTCAGCGACATGCCTTTGCCCGCGAACTGGTGAAGCTTCTGAATCTCGTCCTGCCGCCAGGGCTGACGATGGCGTTCGAATTTCTCGGTCATTCGGCAGCGATCGCTGAGCGTTTGGCGAGGCGATCGAACGCAACGAGATCGCCGATCAGATCTTCGAGCTGATCGAACGGCACCATGTTCGGGCCGTCGCTCGGCGCGTTATCCGGATCGGGATGCGCTTCCAGGAACACCGCCGCAACGCCGATCGAGACAGCAGCGCGTGCGAGAACCGGCACGAACTGGCGTTCACCGCCCGAAGTATCGCCGCGACCGCCTGGCTGTTGAACGCTATGCGTCGCATCGAACACGACTGGCGCGCCGAAGCTCTTCATGATCGGGATCGCGCGCATGTCGGAGACTAGCGTGTTGTAGCCGAACGAGGCGCCGCGCTCGCAGGCCATGACGTTTGGATTGCCGCTGCCGGTGATCTTGGCGATCACGTTCTTCATGTCCCACGGGGCCAGGAACTGGCCCTTCTTGACGTTGATCGGCTTGCCGGTTTCAGCGGCGGCGATCAGCAGGTCGGTCTGGCGGCAGAGGAATGCCGGGATCTGCAGGACATCCACGACTTCGGCGACTTCGGCACATTGCTCTGGCAGGTGCACGTCGGTGATCACCGGTACACCGATCTTTTTGCGGATCTCTTCGAAGATGGGCGCCGATTGATCAAAGCCCGCGCCGCGCTTGGTGGACAGGCTGGAACGGTTGGCTTTGTCAAAACTGGTTTTGTAGATGAACCCTGCGCCGGCGCGCTTGAACACGTCGCGCAGAAACTCCGCCGTCTCGAGCGCGTGTTCGCGGCTCTCGAGTTGGCAAGGGCCGCAGATGAAGGTGACCGGCAGATTGTTGCCGATCTCAAGCGGCGTCGACTCGACGCGCGGAATGCGGATGACGGAGGCGGGGTTCATGGCGGTCCTTTGTGGGAGCCTGACACTTAGGCCGTAGCCGCCACAGGCTCAACCTCACACCCGCGTGTGGCTGCTATGAAATGGCTGTCAGATGCGAGGTTTTCTATGGGTCGCATCGGCGACGTCTATTCGGCCGCTTCCGCGATCTTGAGCGAGCACGGTGGTTCTTCGGCGGCAGCTCGGGCTTGGAGCCAATCAGCGAAGCGCTGGGCGTCTGGGCCGGGATTGCGGCCGGTGGGCCAGCAAAGCCAGTAGGCGAAGGTATCTCTTACGGCGATATCAAACGGCGTGACGAGGCGTCCCGCGCGGATTTCATCAATGGCGAGCCATTGGCGCCCGAGCGCGACGCCTTGGCCGGCGAGCGCGGCCCTCAGCAGCAGCGGGCTATCGTCAAACTTTGGGCCAGTGTTGGGCTCGGGCCAATCCAGATTGGCGGCCTGAAACCAGCGCGTCCATGGCGTCCACGGATTGCGCAGCAGCATGGCGCGTTTGAGATCGGCGGGCGTGTCGAGCTTGTGCTTGTCGCGATACTCGGGACTGCAGACGGGTGTCAGCGCTTCGTCGAAGAGCTTAGTGGCGTGCAGCCCCGGCCAACCGCCAGCGCCGAGACGGATGCCGAGATCGATGCCTTCCTTGCGATAATCGTTGAGCGCCTCGGTGACACGCAGCTCGATGTCGATCTCTGGATGCTCGGCGCGAAAATCGCCGAGACGCGCGAAGAGCCAGGTTGAAGCAAGGCTCGGCACAGCGGTGATAACGATGTGGCGCTGCGCCTTGCTGTGAGCGCCCTTCGGCGGCGGAAAGGCTTGTTCGAGGATAGAGAGCCCTTGGCGCACTTGCGCTTCGAGCTGCTGGCCGTCGGGCGTGAGCTGCATGGTGTTGCCGGCGCGGCGGAAGAGCGTGACGCCCACGCGTTGCTCAAGCTCACGAATGCGATGGCTGACCGCGCCATGGGTGAGGCCCAGCTCTTCGGCGGCTTTCGAATAGGACTTCAAACGTGCCGCCGCCTCGAAGGCGCGGAGCGTCTGTAGAGAGGGCAAAGACATCCGATTTTGACCCCGCGGGGATGTGAATTCCGCTCACATCCAAGTCGTCCACTCCTCGTTCGGATTCAAGGGGTGGGGCGCCCATCTCGAGTTTGTCGCCGAGAGAATTTCATCGTTTCCCGGCTCAAAATTGGAGGAACGACAATGTTGAAACCTGCAGGTCTTTATATCGATGCGCTCGAACACGGCACGCCGTTGGCGGTCAAGGCCGCTTCGGTCGCGGTGGCGACGTTGCTGGTGCTGCTGGTTGCGGTGCCGGTGCTCGCGATTGGCGCGGCGGTGGTTGCCTAACGCCGCCCGCCTGTCGGGGCCGCTTCTCTCCCATGCCCATGGTCCGCCCCTAAGCGGCCCCGCCATTTTCTCTATGACTTGAGCAAGCTCTTCAGAGCGGCTTCGGGCGTCGCGGCCTCGGTGTGAATGCGCCCCCACAGTCCTAAGAACAACATCGGATAGCGGAGCGCTTCGTGTGCTTCGTCGGTGAAGATGGCGCGGATCGTCTCGGCGCTGGCGGCAGCGCGAACGGCTTCGACTTGCGGCAGCGTTTGCGTGAGCTCGGCTGCGCGTGGTGCAATCCATGACGCGACGGGGACGGTGAAGCCCTTCTTCTTTGCCCACGGCTCGGCGGCAGGGCAGTTCTTCTCCAGCCAGGCACGCAGGATGTATTTGCCGAACTTGCCGCGCGTTTTGAGATTGTCCGGCAGGTGGAAGGCGAACGCCGCGACTTCTGGATCGAGGAACGGCGTGCGGCCTTCGAGGCCATGCGCCATCAGCATGCGATCTAGCTTCAAGAGAAGATCGTTCGGTAGCCAAGTCGCGATGTCGGCAGCTTGCGCTTGCTGGAGCGTTGAAAGCGCTGCGCGCTCCAACCTGCTAGCTGCGCGCCATGCTTCGATCGCGCTTGAACCGAGGATCGCGTCGGTTTGTGGTTCCGCCACGCGGCCGCCAAGCCATGTCGGCCGCTGCGCGCGACGATAGCGTGAATAGCCGCCAAACAGTTCGTCGCCGCCTTCGCCGGTGATCACCACGGTGAGGCGCTTCTTGGCCTCCTGCGCGAGCTTGTAGGTGGGCAGGCAAGCATAGTCGGCGACAGGATCATCCATCGCCCACGCCACTTGCGGGACGATTGACCAAAAATCCTCCTCACCGAAGCTGACGTCATTCCAATCCAGATTGAGCTGCCGCGCCACGCGTTCAGCTTGTGCGCGCTCATCCCGTGCGCCTTCCGCCTCGAAGCCACACGTATAGGCGACCACCGGCCGTTCATTGAGCCGCGCCATCATGGTGGCGACCGTCGCGCTATCGATGCCGCCCGAGAGGAACAGGCCGTAAGGAACGTCGGAGCGCTGGTGAACTTTGATCGAGTCTTCCAGAACGCGATCGAGTTCGGCAATCGCAGCGGTATCATCGCGGATCCGAGCGCGCGATGGCGGCAGGGCTGAGCGCGTTCGGTGGCGCTTCACTTCACCATTCACAATCTCAATGATCTCGCCGGGCTCCAGGCGGATCACGCCCGGCCATGCTGTTTCGTTTTCGAGTGTGTAGTGGAGCGCCGCGACCTGGTTGCAGATCGCCGGCTTCACTTGCGCTTTGCCAAACGAGCGAGGCTCCGATGAAAACGCGACAGCGCCGTTGTGCGCGTGAATGTAGAGCGGTTTGATGCCGAACGGATCACGGACGAGCCAAGTGCGGCCATCGCAGCCAATTAGGCAAAACGCATACATGCCGCGCAGGCGATCGAACGCGGCTTCGCCCTCCCGCGCATAGATATGCAGCAACGGTTCAAAGTCCGATCCGGTGCCGAGCTTGGCTTTGAGTTGATATTCTTCGCTGAGTTCGATGTAATTATAGATCTCGCCGTTGCCGATGATGGTTGAGCCGGCGGCGTGCAGAGGCTGCCACCCGCCTTCAAGATCAATGATCGAGAGCCGTGCGTGCGCCAAAGAATAGCGCTCGCTCTCCTCAACGCGAATGCCGTTGGGGCCGCGGTGCGCGATCGCGTCGATAAGCGCCTGCGCGCCGGACTTCTCGCCAATGATGCCAGCAATGCCGCACATCAGAGGCCCCCCAACGCATCGAATAGTGCGCGCCATTGGGCAACGATGGCCGCTTCAGAGAATTCCGTTTCGACGCGCTGCGCGCCGTTGGCGACAAATTTCGCGGAGAGGTCTTTGTCCGCGAGCAAAACCTTCGTCTTCGCCGCAAGAGCCTCTGCGTCATCAATCTCGATCAAGAACCCGTCTTCGCCATCACGAATGAGCGCGCCCGGGCCAGCGGACTTTGCGGCAATTACCGGCACGCCATGCGCCCATGATTGAATGACGACGTTGCCGAGCGGTTCGAATCGAGAAGGGAAGAGCACCAGGTCGGCGGTGCGATAGAGCGAAGGCGCATCATCGCGCCAACCGAGAAATCGCACGCGATTCGCAACGCCAAGGTCTTGCGCCTGCGACTTGAGAATGGCTTCGTCTGGCCCATCACCGGCGATCCACAGATACGCGTCAGGAATCCGCTGCAATGCGCGCAACGTGGTGTCGTGGGCTTTGTTGGTGTGAAGGCGCCCCATGCCGAGCAGAAGCGGCGCCCCTTCAGGCGTCTCCAGCGACGCTCGGTTGACTTTCGCGCCTTCGCCAGGGCTGGCGAAGTTCGGAATGTAGTGCGCGCGCTCCTTCGGCCAGCCTTCGCGCACGATCCAGTCAACGATGTCTTGCGTGTTGCCGACAAGCGCGTCGAAATCGCGGTAGTTCTTCAGTTTGTAGTAGCCACCGAGGCGACCAATTCGTTTCCACGGGCCTCGGGGCGTGAGGCTGGCGGCACGGTTCATCCAGGCAATGATGATGCGAGCGTCTTGCTCGCGCGCGAACGCGGCGACGGCGGTGGCTGTAGTGAAGTCGAATGGCTTCGAAAACGGTAGGACGCGCGTGGTTATGCCGAGACCGGCAAGTGCGGCTTCTCGACCTGGATGTGCGCGGATTGTTGCGCCCTGTGCTATGTTGGCGCGCTTGAAGGCTCCCGCGAGCGCAATGAAGTAGGCCTCAGCGCCGCCATTGGCGGACGAACCCATGGTCTGAAGCAGGCTCATGCGGGGAAGGCGGGACGGATCATGCGACGGCTCCCGACATAGAGGTCAGCGGCGCCCGCCTCAACCGCTTGCTCGCAGATGACTTTTCTTCACTCTCATGCGAGAGGGGCCGCCATGAGCATTATCGACCCGAAGGCTGCCGTTGCGGCGGGGCAAGAGACTATTCGCGCCGAGGCGCGCGCCCTGGACACGCTTGCTGGGGCGCTGGAGGGCGCATTGAACGAGCCCTTCGTGCACGCGGCGCGTTTGTTGGCAGAGGCTAAGGGCCGAGTCATCGTCTCGGGTATGGGCAAGTCGGGCCACATCGCGCGCAAGATCGCTGCGACCTTGGCGTCCACGGGCACGCCCGCGCAGTTCGTTCATCCAGCCGAGGCGAGCCATGGCGATCTCGGGATGATCGTCGAGACCGATTGCGTGCTGGCGATTTCGCGCTCTGGCGAAACGGCTGAGCTCTCTGATCTTTTGTATCACTGTCGGCGCATCCATGTGCCGATCATCGGCATGACCTTTAAGCCGGGCTCGTCGCTGGCTAAGGCATCGACGGCCGCGCTCGTCCTGCCGGAGTGCGGTGAGGCGAGTGAGGAGGCGCCGGCGCCCACCACATCGACTACGATGTGCCTCGCCCTCGGCGACGCGCTCTCGGTAGCGCTGATCAAAGCGCGCGGCTTCACCGCCGATCATTTTGGCGCGATCCATCCGGGCGGAAAGCTTGGCGCGGCGTTGAAGAAGGTTACGGATGTGATGCGTGTGGGGCAAAGCGATCCGCTGATCGCGCCCGATCTCTCTGTGCCGGATACCATGAAGGCGATGAGCGCTGGTGGTATTGGCGCCGTCGGCGTCATCGAAGGCGGCAAGCTAATCGGCATTGTCACTGATGGTGATCTTCGCCGCAAACTCGCGCCGGAGATGTTCAGCAAAACTGCGCGCGACATCATGACGGCGGCGCCCAAAACCATCGCGCCAGATGCGCCGATAGCGGACGCGATCGCGATCATGAACGAAAAGCGGATCACGCTGTTGTTCGCAGTTGAAGATGGAAAGCCTGTCGGCGTCGTGCATATGCACGATTTGCTCGCGGCGGGTGTGCGCTAAGAGTCTTGGGGGACCAGATGAAGATGCTTGCGAAGCTTTTAGTTGCTGCGGCGTTGTTGGCTGCACCGGCGAGCGCGCAAACGGCTGGCGGTTTTACGCCCTCTGTTGAAACGTCCATCCAATCGGTGCTGCCGCGCATGATCGCGTGGCGGCGGGATTTCCATGAACATCCGGAGCTTTCGTACGAAGAAGTGCGGACCGCGCGCGTTGTTGCGGCGCACCTTCGCTCTTTGCGCATGGAAGTGCGCACTGGCGTCGCGTTGACGGGTGTCGTCGGCGTGCTGCGTGGCGGCCGGCCAGGGCCCGTGATTGCGCTCCGTGCGGATATGGACGCGTTGCCGGTGACCGAAGAAGGCGACTTGCCGTTCCGCTCGCGGGCGCGTGGCCACTACAATGGCCAAGAAGTTGGCATCATGCATGCGTGCGGGCACGACACCCACGTTGCTGTGCTGATGGCGGCTGCAACGGTGTTGGCCTCACAGCGCGAGCATCTCGCGGGCACGGTGATCTTCGTGTTTCAGCCGTCGGAAGAAGGCGCGCCTCCAGGCGGGTTCGGCGGTGCGCGGCGCATGCTTGCCGAGAACGTCTTTGGCGACCTGCATCCCGAAGCGATCTACGGCTTGCACGCGTGGCCGCAGGCAAGTGGTACGGTCACGATGATCTCCGGTCCGATGATGGCGGGCTCGGATCGTATCGACATCACAGTGACAGGTAGCCAAACCCACGGCGCACAACCGCACGCCGGTGTCGATCCGATCGTGGCGTCAGCGCAGATCATCAACGCGCTGCAAACGGTGCCTTCGCGCCAGATGGATGCGGTGGGGTCGCCTGTGATCGTCACCATTGGTCTGATTCAAGGCGGCGTGCGCTACAACATCATTCCGCAGACCGTGCAGATGCAGGGCACGCTGCGCTACCTCAATCCGGAAACGCGCGAGCGCTTTTATGAGCGCATTCGCCGGACGATTACGGAAACAGCGGCGGCGACCGGCGCGACGGCTGAGGTCACTATCACCGAGAACGCCATCCCGACAGTGAACCCGCCCGCGCTCATGGCGCGTACCCGCGCCGCCGTTGTGCAGGTTCTGGGCGAGGATCACGTCAATAGTGGTTTGCCCGTAATGCCTGCAGAAGACTTCGCGTACTTTCAGCAGGCGGTTCCAGGGGTGTTTTTCTTCTACGGCGTGAACCCGCCGGGCGTAACGCAAGCGGAGGCCGCGCCTAACCACAACCCGCGTTTCTTCGTGCATGAGCCCGCAATGGAAACGGCGCTGCGCGCAATGCTGGCGGTTACCCTGGATCGGGTCGGCGGAAACAACGAGAGTTGATGGACGGCAAACTTGCGCCGTACCTTGCACACGATAAGGTTTGGTGAGGGGTTCTGTTATGAAGCGTATCGCGCTCGGCGCCATCGCCGTACTTGGTTTGCTCGTTTTTGCCGCGCCGGCTTCGGCGGACGTGCAATGGCAGGTGTTTGAGCGCCGCCGCGAACAGTGCTTCAACACGATGAATAGCGCTACGCCTGAAGAGAGCATCCGTGGTTGCTCCGACATCATCAGCATGCGCAGTGTCACTGGAAACGGTCGTGCCCAAGCCTACAAACTCCGTGGCGATCGTTACCGTGAACTACGCGACTGGGATCGCGCTCTCGCCGACTACAATCAGGTCATCCGGATGCGCGGCGATCACCCCGGCGCCTATTATCGCCGTAGCGAAGTGTTCCTGGCCCAGGGTGAATACGCGCGCGCTATGGAGGATGCCAATGCTGTCATCCGCATAGCGCCCGACACGCCAGGTGGTTACCGCGTGCGTTGCGAAGTTCGTGTCGCCCAGAACGTTGAACTCGATCAGGCGCGCAGCGATTGCGATCATGCGCTCGAAATCAATGCCATCGACACGGCCGCGCTCGCTGCACGCGGAGTGGTCAGTCTGCGCACCGGCTCTAACCAGCAAGCGTTTGCGGATTTCGACGCAGCCATTTTTAACGGCCGGCGCGTTGCGCGCACTTTGTATGGGCGCGGCATTGCCTCGCTTCGAATGGGCCGTCAGCGCGAAGGTCGCGCAGACATTGAAGCGGCAGAGCAACTGCAGGCCGAGATCGGCGCGACGTTCGCGAGCTACGGCGTTACGCCTCCCTGATCTGAGGCGCGGCGTCCGGTCGCGCTTTTGCTTGACTCTGCGGTAGCAGAGGGGCCCTATGCGGCTCGGACGGTCGGGACGATCACGACCCGCGCGGAATCGCGTCGGCTACTCACCCCCCAAAAGTCCAACCCGCGGGTCTATTTTAGGCGCGGGAGTTTGCGAGGAGTGCGGCCATGGCTACGGGCGTGGTGAAATGGTTCAACATGCAAAAGGGTTTCGGCTTCATCGCGCCGGACGAGGGCGGGGCCGATGTCTTCGTTCACGTCAGCGCCGTTGAGCGTTCGGGCCTCACCGGTCTGAAAGAGGGCCAGGCGGTCAGCTTCGAGATCGAAAACGACCCACGTAAGAACAAGCCGTCAGCGGTCAACATTAAGCCAGTCTGACGCGGTTCTAAGACTTGAAGTTTCAATCGCCGTGCGGTTCACCGTACGGCGATTTTGTTTTTCCGGGAGATTCCCATGACCGCCCCGTTCCGCCTCTATGGCGCGGAGCTTTCGCCCTACTCAGTGAAGGTGCGTTCTTACCTTCAATATAAGGGTCTCGACTTTGAATGGCGCGCGCGCACCAACGCGACGCAGGAAGAGTTCCAGCGTTACGCCAAGCTGCCTTTGATTCCGGTGCTGGTCGATGCAGACGAGAATGCACTCCAAGATTCCACGCCGATCATCGAGAAGCTCGAAACCCAATACACGGATCAATCGATCGTCCCGGAAGAGGCGTCACTGGCGTTCCTCTCAGCGCTGATCGAGGACTATGCTGACGAGTGGCTCAACAAGGCGATGTTCCACTATCGCTGGAGCTACCCGGAAGACCAAGAAAGCGCCGCCAAACGGATCAGCGACATGATCTTCGATGGCGCTGAGAAGCCGGAAGGCATCGAAGAGCAAGTCCGGACGCGGATGATCAGCCGTCTCTATCATGTAGGCTCGTCGCCTGAGACGGCGCCCCTGATCGAGGGGTCGTTCACGCGTCTGCTCGGCTTGCTCGATACGCTGTTCGGTAAGCGGCCTTACCTTTTTGGCGGCCGCCCCTCGCTCGCGGACTTCGGCTTGGCCGGTCAGCTGCAGCAACTTAACTCCGATCCGACGCCGGGGACGTTGCTTCGGACGCAAGCGCCCAACGTCGTGAAGTGGCTGGAGCGGATGGAAAAGCCGAAAGCCGAAGGCGCGTTCGCATCGTTCGCGGACGTGAAAGACGACATCGCCGAACTGCTTCGTGCTGAGATCGCCGGCGCATATCTGCTCTGGATGGACGCCAATGGCCGCGCTGTCGCCAATGATGCCAGTGGCGTCAGCGTCGATATCGCGGGCACCACGTTTGTGCAGAAGCCGCAACGCTACGCCGCAAAAGCCTTCAACGAACTGCGCCGCAAGCGTTCGCTTGTTGATGATGAGGCGCTAGGCGCACTGCTTACCGAGACCGGCGTGGACGCGCTGCTGGCTGCCGCGAGCCGCAGTGATGACGAGACCGGCGCCGATGATGACGGCGACGACGACTCGGACGAAGGCGACGAGGAATAATTCGCTAGAACACAGCGTAGAGCGACCTCCAGATGCGCACGAAAAACGGCGCGCGTCTGGGGGAACGCGCGCCGTCGGTTTGGTCTAGGGAATAATGTGCTCGCCGCGCGGCGCGGGGGGAGGGGATGGCCGCGCGGCGAGCGGGAAGCGGGGGATTAAGCCGCTTCTGTTTCGTCGTTCGCCGCGTCCACTACTTTCGGCTGGGACTTGGCGCCGGTTGCAGAGCCGATCGCGATCTTGCGCGGCTTCAGCAGTTCAGGAAGCTCGCGAACAAGATCGATCGTCAGCAGGCCGTTCTCCAGCTTGGCGCCGGAGACGCGAACGTGGTCAGCAAGACCGAAGCGGCGTTCGAAGCTGCGCTCGGCAATGCCGCGATGCAGGAAGTTACGCTGCTCGGGTGCTTTGCGTTGGCCGGTGACGAGGAGCGAGTTCTGCTTGAACTCGATGTTCAAATCGTCTTCGCCGAAGCCGGCTACCGCCAATTCAATGCGGAAATTGTCTTCGCCGATCTGTTCGACGTTGAACGGGGGATAGCCAGGCGCAGCGTCCAAACGCGCGGCCGTGTCCATCAAGCTCGCAATGCGGTCGAAGCCGACCAGCGTGCGGTAAAGGGGGTTGAGTTCGTTCGAAGCCATGCGTTTTGTCCTTTCAAAGCGACATACAGGCGCTCCCTTGGAAATTCCTGGGGAGCTGATTTGCCGGCTGTTTCCGTCCCCGAAGGCGGCGGGCTGGCCAGCGGCGCGACCCCAGATGGGCGCCGCACAACACGGCAGATGGGGGCTCTAAACGACCGTTCAAGACCCGTTTGGGGGCGCGCCGTTTTGACAATGTTAGCGCTTCGGGCTTAGCGCTCTGACCCATGCTGCTAACCCGTCGCTCCGCCACTTTGGGATTGGGACTTGGCCTCGCCGCTTGCGGGCGCTCGCAACAGAGCGCCGCTGATGCGCCGCCGGAGGGTTCGCTCGCCTGGGCGATTGCCGGCGATTGGCGCATCGATCCAGAACGCGACGAGTGGCGCCATCCGCTGCAGACGCTTCTCTTTTGGGGTCTGCAAGGCGACATGACGGTGCTGGAAATTTATCCTGGCCTTGGTTGGTACACATCGATCCTCGCACCGTACCTGCACGCGAATGGAGGGCACTTGATCGCCGCCAGCTTCGATCCACGCGGCAGCGCGGCGCAGCGCGAGACACTGGCTGCTTGGCAATCGCGTTTTGGCGAGGACGAAAATCTCTATGGCGACATCACACGCACTGCAGTCACCGCCAATGGCGCTGCGCTGGCGCCCGCTAACAGTGTCGATCTCGCGATCCTTTCCAACAACGTTCACACGCTGATGGCTGCAGGCATTGCTGAGCGCGTCTTCGCCGGCGTGCTCGCCGCATTGAAGCCAGGCGGCGCATTCGGCATTGAACAGCATCGTGCATCATCGACGGGGTTGCAGGATCCGCTCGCCGGCACTGGCTACGTGCAAGAGGCGTATGTCCGCGCGCTTGCGCAGGAAGCCGGCTTCGAGTTTGTCGCCGCGAGCGATCTCAACGCCAACGCGCGCGACAGCCGCGATCATCCGTTCGGCGTTTGGACTCTGCCGCCGACTTTGCGCTCCTCGCCGCTAGGGCAGGAAGACGATCCCCGCTTCGACACCGCGCCCTACGAAGCGATCGGTGAGAGCGACCGCATGACGCTGAAATTCCGCAAGCCGAGTGGGACTGCCCCAGCGGCGCCTCAAACCACCCCATAATCACGTCACACCCAAGCTTGACGCGCCCGTCACTCTTGCGGCGGCGGCGGCTGTGGTGTGTAAGGTGGCCCTCGAAGGCCACGAAGGTCCGGAGGAAAAGCCATGACGTACGAGGAAATCCTGAAGCGCTTCACCGATGGCAACGTGACCGTGCCCGGCAAGAAGGTGAAGTTCGACTTCGGCGACGCTGGCAAGATCTTCCTCGACGGCGGCGCTGGCAAGGTTTCGGCCGAAGATGCGGCCGCCGACACGACCATCAAGGTGAAGCTCGAAGACTTCGTCGACATGGCAGGTGGCAAGCTCGATCCGACCGCTGCATTCATGCAAGGCAAGCTGCGCGTTGAAGGCGACATGGGCGTTGCCATGCAGCTGCAAGGCGTGATGGCGAAGCTGCGCGGCTAAGCGATTGGCGTTCGTACGCGTTCCTGGCAACGAACCGCCCGATGGGGCGGAAGAGCATTGGCTTGAAGGCCGCGGCGGTGTGAAGGTGCGGGTATTGACCGCGCCTTCCACCCGCGGTGAGGCGCGCGGCTCTGTGATCGTTGCGCCGGGGCGCACTGAATTTATCGAAAAATACTTCGAGGTGATCCGCGAGCTTCAAGCTCGCGGATTTGCCGTCTTCTGCATCGACTGGCGTGGGCAGGGCCTTTCTGGCCGCGAAGTCGAGAACTCGCTGAAGGGCCATCTCGTAAGCTTCGATGATCCGGTGAACGACCTTTCGACGGCGTTGAAACTTTTGGCCGACCGTTTGCCGCGCCCCTACATCGGGCTGGCGCATTCGATGGGTGGCGCGATCACGCTACGCGCATTGATGACGCGCCGCGTCGAATACGAAGCGGCGGCTTTCTCGGCGCCGATGTGGGGCATTCCGAACCTGACGGATGTTGCCAAGAAATACGTGCGCTTCATGGTCTCTCTAGGCGCGGGCGGCCAGTTCGCGCCGAACGTCGAGAAGAAATGGAAGCGCGAGAACTTCAAGAAAAATCCGGTCACGCATGACAAGGCGCGGCACGATCGCTGCCAAGGCTTGATCGCAGAAGAGCCGCGCCTTGCGCTGGCTGGCCCGACCAATGGGTGGGTCGCAGCAGCTGCGGATGCGACGGAAGGTTTCCGCCAACCTGGCGCGCTCGCGCACGTGCGCATCCCCGTGCTGGTCGCGACCGCTGGCGAAGAACAGCTCGTTGACAACGCTGCGCAAGAAGCGGTGGTCCATGAATTGCCGGATGTGCGCCACATCACCATCGAAGGCGCCAAGCACGAAATTCTGATGGAAGTCGATCCGATCCGGAATCAATTCTGGGAAGCGTTCGATCAACTGGTAGAGCGCGTCGCTCCCGCACGCGTTTAAGCGGAGGCCCACATGGCCGGAGAACTTGTTCTAGTCACCGGCGGTTCGGGCTTCATAGGCGCGCATTGCATCATCCAATTGCTGCAGAAGGGCTATCGCGTTCGCACGACAGTGCGGTCGTTGTCGCGCGAAGAAGAGGTCCGCAACATGATCCGCCAAGGCGGTGTCGAGCCGGGTGAGAACCTCGCGTTCTTTGCAGCGGATCTCATGAAGGATGACGGCTGGGCGCAAGCTGCCGAAGGTTGCACGTACGTGCTTCACGTCGCCTCGCCATTCCCGCCGGCAACGCCTGAGCACGAAGACGAACTGATCATCCCGGCGCGCGATGGCGCGCTACGCGTTCTCAAAGCTGCGCGTGACGCCGGCGTGAAGCGCGTTGTCCTCACCTCAAGCTATGCCGCCATCGGCTACGGTCAAAAGCCGCAGCGCAAACCTCATAACGAAGAGAACTGGACCAATCCCGACGGCGACGATGTTCGCGCGTATACGAAGTCCAAGACCATCGCAGAGAAGGCGGCTTGGGATTTCATCGCCAACCAAGGCGGTGCGCTTGAACTGTCTGTGGTGAACCCTGTCGGTGTGTTCGGCCCCGTGCTCGGCCCAGACTACTCAACCTCTATCCTTTTGGTGCAGCGTTTGATGGACGGCGCGATGCCAGGTGTGCCGCGCTTGTATTTCGGCGCTGTCGATGTCCGCGACGTCGCCTGGATGCACATCGAGTGCATGACCAACCCCGCCGCCAAAAGCCAACGCTTCCTGGCAGTGGCTGGTGACTTCATGTCGATCAAAGACATCGCCCAAATCCTGAAGCGCCGTCTCGGCCCTGCCGCTAAGCGCGTGCCGACGATGCAGATCCCGGATTTCATGGTCCGCATGGCCGCCAAGCGCGACGCCGCGATCGGCTCGATCCTGCCCGAGCTCGGCAAGCGCAAGAACGGCACGAACGAGAAGGCGCGGCGTCTGCTCGGCTGGAAGCCGATCTCCAACGAAGACTGCATCGTTGCGACCGCCGAGAGCTTGATAAAACTCGGGCTGTTGAAGGACTCGCCGAAAAAAGCGGCGTGAGTGTCGAAATCGGCTGGCGCCGCGCGTCACTGAGGCGAGGGTGACGAAGCCCCAATCAGTCCTTGGAGGGTGCGATGACGCAATATCTGCTTTTGATCTATGCGCAGGAGTCCACGTTCGGGGAGATGACGCCCGATCAGCTTTCCGCCGAAATGGGCGCTTACGTGGCCTACACACAGGATCTGGCCAAAGCCGGTGTGCTTGTCGCTGGCGATGAACTGCATCCCGTTGCCACCGCAAAAACCGTGAGGGTGTCAGACGGCAAGCGAAAGGTCGTCGATGGCCCGTTTGCCGAAACCAAAGAGGCGCTCGGCGGCTACTACCTCGTGAACGTCGAGACTGTCGAGGATGCGTTGGCCTGGGCTGCGAAGTGCCCCGGTGCGCGTTACGGGAGCATTGAAGTGCGTCCCGTCGTCATGCGTTGAGCCCACAAGCGACCGCCGAGCGCGTCGCGCGCGAGAGCTACGGGCGCCTGCTTGCCATGCTTGCCGCGCGCACGCGCGACGTGGCTGCCGCTGAAGATGCGTTGGCTGACGCATTCGCGGCGGCGCTTTTAGCCTGGCCGCGTGGCAGCATCCCAGACAGTCCCGAAGCCTGGCTCTTTGCCGCGGCGAAGCGGAAGCTCATCGACGCCGCGCGCCGCGCGAAGACTGCGCATGATGGCGAAGGGCATATCGTGCTCGCGATCGAAGAGCTGGAATCGGAAGTCGCGGCGCGTATCCCGGACCAACGTCTCGGATTGATGTTCGCCTGTGCGCACCCTGCGATCGATGAGAGCGTGCGCACGCCGCTAATGCTGCAAGCTGTGCTTGGCTTTTCAGCCGAGCGGATTGGCGCAGCGTTCTTTGTCGAACCTACCGCCATGGGTCAACGGCTCGTACGGGCGAAGAAGAAGATTCGCGACGCTGGCATCGCGTTTGAGGTGCCGAACCCTGCGACGTGGCACGCGCGTTTCACCGCCGTGCTCGACGCAATTTACGCCGCCTACGGCTCGGGTTGGAGCGATCCGCTCGGCGCCGACCCAGAGCGTCGCGGCTTGGCGGAGGAGGCGGTCTGGCTCGCGCGCGTTCTGGTTTCGCAAGTGCGCGAGGAGCCGGAGCCGCTTGGGCTGCTTTCACTCATGCTGCATCTTGAAGCGCGCCGCCCCGCGCGTCGCGACCGCGACGGCTCCTTTGTGCCGCTCGACGAGCAAGACGTCTCACTCTGGCGCCGCGATCTCATTCTGGAAGCTGAAACTCATTTACGCGCCGCTAGCGCCCTTCAGCGTCCTGGCCGTTACCAGCTGGAGGCGGCAATTCAATCCGCCCACGCCACGCGCGCCTGGCGCGGAGAAGCTGATTGGGACGCGATTATCTTACTCTACGCCGCGCTGTCGGAATTGACTGGTTCGCCGGTCGCCAGGCTCAATGCCGCCGCGGCGATAGCTCGACGAGATGGCCCCGACGTTGGTCTCGCCGCCGCAGAGGATTTGGCCCGCGTCAATCCCATGCTGAACGACTATCAACCGTACTGGGCGTTGAAGGCTGACCTCTGTGCGCGGCTCGATCGCGTTGAGGCCGCGCGCGCCGCCTACGACGAAGCGATAGCTCGCGAAGCCGATCCCGTCGTCCGTAACTTTCTCCAGCAGCGGCGAGCCTCGGTGTAAGTCGAAATGCCGAAGAGCCGCGCGTCAGTGCGGCGAGGGCGTAGTCCGCGCCCCACAAAGGAGCACTCATGCAATACGCCCTGCTTGTCTACGAAACCGAAGCTGATTTCGCGACGCGGGACGATGTCAGCCGCAGTACGGCGTATCGTGCAGCGCACTTGGAATTTCTAAACTCACTCAAGGCCGCGAATGTTGCGATACAAAGCGTCGTCGGCGGCGCGGGCCTGCGAGCACCGCATACGGCGACAACTGTTCGCAAGCGCGGCGGCTCGCGCCAAGTGGTTGACGGGCCGTACAGCGACATCAAAGAGCAGCTTGGCGGCTTCTATCTGATCAACGTGGCCGACCTCAATGCCGCCCTCGATTGGGCCGAGCGTTGCCCGACCGCATCCACCGGCGCAGTGGAAGTGCGGCCGATCAATCCCGCCTAGTTCGGATACGCCCGCGCGAGTTCGCGGCGCGCTGCATCGAGATCGCGGCGGAACGCCGGATCAGCGTGCATGCGCGCGATCACGCCAGCAGCAAGCAGACGACCAGCTTCGATGTCGCTTGGGAAGTGATAGCCACAGATCACGCGGCTATCGCCGTAGTCGCGGCCGCGCTGCAAGATTGCATCGGCGCGCGACGGCACGAGTTCGGCCATCACCAACGCCCAAGCCCAGCCGCCGGCGCTGTGGCCTGACGGATAAGAGCCACTCGCGGCGAGGCGTTCATCCGGCGCGTCGCATTGGACGACGCTGGGATTGTCTAAGAATGGGCGGCGGCGCGCATAAGCGTCCTTCGCGGCGCCGATTGGCGGCGAGAGGCCGTTCAACACGTCAGCAAACACGCGCGCCGTGCGCGGCAAGCGCGCTTCGGCGAATGTGTCGCCAAACACCGGATTCATCGCGACCCACGGGCTCCACGGAATGTCAGCGCGGGCCTGTGCGAGGCGCTCAGCCGAAACGGTCGGATGCATCGCGAGACGGTCAGCGGCGGCGCGTGCGGATTCGAGCGCTGGCGCTGGACCGGAGATGGCCGCGCCATCTATGATCGGTGTGGCGTCAACCGCAGGGCGGGTTTGCGCGAACGCCGGCGCCGCAAGTGCGAGCGTCGCCGCGACGATCAGCGTTTGTAGCTTCAGCATGGTCCACCCCTTCGGTCGCGGCCCTCCGCCGCTTTCGTCTGGCATAAACAGAAATGTCACAAAAGGGAACGTGGGTGCGATGGAGCGGGGATCGTGTATCGGTGGCTGTATGACCTCGCCGCCGCGAAATCCCTCTGACGCGTACACGCGGTTCAAACGGTCGACGATGATCGACTACGACGCGTGGCGCGAGGGCACGCCTTATGACGTCGCGGCGCTCGGCGAAGTGACGAGCGACGAGCGCGACCTGCTGACGGAAGAGCTCTGCGAGAGGAGTTCGCTGGATTGGCGCGATGTCGAGGCGCTTCGAGCGCTCGCGACGCCGAAAGCGCTGAAGCGCCTCGGCGTCGCCGCCGAAAAACAAACTGACGGCGGCGGCATCGAAGCGTTCATGGATGAGGTGGCGCAAGGCTGGACGCCGGAGATCGAGACGCGCTTCATCGAAAAGCTTCAGCGGGTCCAATCGATGACCGGGGCGCTGGACCGCCTCTATGAGATCGCGCAAGCGCACCCAACACCAGCCGTGATGGAGCAACTTCTGCGCAACGCGCGAATCCATTCCGATCCGACCGTGCGCTATTCGATGGGCGGATTTTTGCTGGAACTCACCGGCCATATCGATACGCGCTATACCTTTGACGCCAATATTCGCCCGCACTTGTTGAACCTCAACAGCGCGAACTATGCAGACTACAAAGCAGCGGTGGCTTGGTTATCAGAGAAAGTTGCTAACCCGCTGCGGAACCCGGAACCGTGAATATATACGGCGGTTGATCCTGAGGTATTTCAGGAGATCCCGGTTATGGCCACGGCAACCAAAGACGAAATCATCGGGCTCGAGAAAGAGTATTGGGACGCGATGAAGCGCAAGGACGGCAAGCGATCATCGCAACTCTCCGGCAAAGTCTCGCTCACCACAGGTGCGCGGGGCGTCACCAGTATCCCGAAAGACAAGATGGGCAAGATGACCGAAGAGGGCGACTGGACACTCGAATCCTACGCGTTCGAAGACATCGAAGTGATCACGCCAGCGCCAGACGTGGCGATCATCGCTTACAATGTAACGCAGAAGGTGACGATGGGCGGCAAGCCGCAAGAATTGCGCGCCGCCGATAGCTCGACTTGGATTCGGGGCGCCGATGGTTGGGAATGTCACGCGCACAGCGAGACAATTCTGGAAGACGCGAAAAGCGCATAGTCGCAGTCAATGGGTGAGAGGCCACCGAATCTCGGTGGCATCTCACTATTGTTGGATCTCATTCAACCGCGCCGCGCTGCGTCGATCTTCGCGACGTCGATCTTTTTCATGGTCATCATCGCGTCGAATGCGCGCTTCGCTTCGGCGCCGCCGGCCGCCATTGCTTCATTCAGCGTGCGAGGCGTGATCTGCCAGTTTAGTCCCCATTTGTCCTTGCACCAGCCGCACTCACTCTCGGCTCCGCCATTTCCGACGATCGCGTTCCAATATCGATCCGTCTCAACTTGATCCTCTGTTTGGATTTGGAACGAGAAGGCTTCGGTGTGAGGGAACTGAGGGCCTCCATTGAGGCCGATGCAGGGGATGCCGACGACTGTGAACTCGACAACGAGAACGTCGCCCTGTTTGCCGTCTGGATAATCGCCCGGCGCGCGCGTCACCTTACCAACCGACGTATTGGGGAATGTTGCCGCGTAGAACTTGGCGGCCTCTTCGGCGTCGCGATTGTACCAGAGGCAGATGGTGTTTTTGTTCATGTCGAGGTCCTTGGTGAGCTAACCAGTAACTAGCGCGAAGCTGTTGCGTTTCAATTGTCGGGAATGAGAGCACCGAAACGTCCTCTGAGCGATTAGGGAGAATCGCCAATGATCACCATCACTGCCTTCGCGGATTCGCCTGACCAAGGCGCAGGTTTGGCGCGCGACATGATTGTACGCTGGGCGCTGGAAGAGGTTGGCCAGCCGTATGAGGCGCGTCTCGTGCCGTGGAAAGACTTCAAGAAACCAGAGCACCGCCAGCGCCAGCCGTTTGGGCAGATCCCGACGTATGAGGAAGGTGATCTTGTCCTGTTCGAGTCGGGCGCTATCGTTCTGCATATTGCGGAGCGTTTTCCCGGTCTGTTTCCCGGTGACGCCAACGCCCGCGCCCGCGCGATCACCTGGATGTTTGCTACGGTGAGCGATGTGGAGCCGTTGATCATTCAGCGTGAAGTCACGGAATATCTGGAAAGCGACAAGAGCTGGGCAGCCGAACGCATGCCGCTTGTAGAGCAGCGCATTCGAGAACGTCTTAGCGAGCTTTCGGCGTATATCGGTGGCGCAGACTGGATCGACGGTGAATTCGGCGCGGCTGACGTGTTGTTAGTGCAGGCGCTGCGCCGCCTCGAAGGACAGGGCCCGTTGATCGAATTCCCACTACTCACTGCGTACGTCGAACGCGGCAAAGCGCGCCCAGCGTTCAAACGTGCGTTCGCTGCACAATTGGCGGTGTTTCAGAGGGCGAACGCTTAGCCAAGTGGCGCTTTCCTGGAACGCAAATCCCTTCTATGTTCACGGCGTTTCGGGGGGGGGGGCATCATGTCGTCATTCAAGGCGCTTGGCCTGCGTGTTATTGCTGGCTTGTTTGTGGCAGTCATTTGCGTTTCAGGCGCCGTCCCGTCGGCGACTGCGCAATCCTACCGCACCAGCGGCATGCCATGCGCCAATGAAGATGGCCGCTGTAACTTTTCCGGCTCGCGCTTCGTTCGATATGGCGCGGGCGATCGTTTCACCGTTCGCTTGCTGACTGATGGGACCGATTGCACCAACACTGTGTTCGGCGATCCTGTGCCGAACGTGCGCAAGGCTTGCTATCTTGAAAGTGCAATCATTCCGACGCGCCGCTGCGCCGACGAAGACGGCCGCTGCAGCTTTATGGAAACGCGAATTGTCTTCTACGGGGCCGGCGATCGTTACACGACGCGCGCGCTGACGAATGGGACCGCTTGCACGAATGCGGTGTTCGGCGATCCAGCGCCTGGTGTCCGCAAAGCTTGCTACACCGAGGCCGGTTCACCGGTGCGCGGTGGCGCTGTTTGTGCCAACGAAGGCGGCCGCTGCGCCTTCAATGGTTCGCGCTACGTGTATTACGGCGCTGGCGATCGTTTTGCGGTTCGTTTGCTGACGAATGGCGCCGATTGCACGAATGCTGTCTTCGGCGATCCGACGCCTGGCGTACGCAAGAGCTGCTATGTCGACACGCGTCGGTGAGTTGATTCAAAGCACGGAAATGAAAGTGATGGCGTACCAGGCCGTCAGCGCGGCCATTAACGCAACTGCGCCAATCTGAACGCGCCGATCCGGCCAAAGCCAAGCAGCGCCTATGATCGCAAGCTGACCCACATTGACCCATCCTGCCAATTGCAGCGGCGCGATCGCCAAATTGCCGCCAATGCTGAGCAGCTGGTACGCGAAGAGTACGCTCATAAACTTACGGCGGTTTGTGTTGTAGAAGGCGTTTAGATCCGTGCCCTCGGTGATCTCGCCCTCGGCCGGCACAGCAAGGCCACACGCTACATAAAGCACCGTCGCCATCAACAGCAAGAACGAGACGAAACCAAGCGTCCACACTTCGGCTTCACGCAAGTGCCAGGTCGAAACCAATAGTCGATACACCAGAACACCAGCAGCGCGATCCAACCTGCGTGCACGAACGAGAACTTCACACCGCGCGCGTGGATGAGGCGCACGATGCCTGCCAGCAAGTGCGTGAACGCCAGCGATACGACCACCGAGAAGATGACGCTAACATATTCGAAGGTGCTCATTTTAACGGCCCTAGCTTGGCTTCATGCAGCGAAAGATCACAATTGCGGCGGCCGCGGCGCCGCGCTTTGACGTAGGCCAGCGTAGAGATCGCGCATATAATTATCGTCGAGGCCCGCAACGATCGGCGCGGCGATCTCATACATTGGCACGCCTTGCCAGCCTGGCGCTTGCGACACGAACCAAGCCTTGCCGAAGCGGCTGCCGAAATAGACGGGCGCAGTATTGCGGATGAGCCGCTCGGCTTCGCCGCGCGTGCGTAGGCCAGCGCGCTCCATTTGAAACGCCGTGTCCCATTGCAGCATCAATGACACGAGCACGGCTTCGTTCATGCGGATGTCGATGTCGGTCATGGTTTCGGGCGCGTTGTAGCTTTTCACCCAAGCGGCCGTTTGTTCGGGAGATGCTAGATGCAGCTCTGTATCCAGCATGAACTGATTGAGCTGGTTTTCAGTGGCGACGCGCGTCAGCTCGGCGTTCTGACGGATCTCGATGATCAGCGCGAAGAGGCCGAGGACGACGCCGATGTTGGCGATGAGCGCGAGCCAGCGGCCATAGCGATCTAAGCGCTGTTCGGTGACTGGGGTGGGGGTGCTTGGCGCGGCGGCGTTCGTCTGACTCATGGCGTGAGCTTAATCCAGCGCGCGAAAGTGTTGGATAGATTTTTGGGCTTCCTTGCGGTGCAGGGTCCACATCAGACGAAGCGCGGGCTATGTGACGCTAAGCAATTCGACGGAGCTGGCATGGCGAAGTTTGTGTTTGGAATGAACATGTCGCTCGACGGCTATGTCGACTTCGACAGGTTCGCGCCTGATCCGGCATTGTTTCGCTATTTCATCGAGCAAACGCGCAAGACAGCCGGCAGCATTTACGGGCCGCGCCTTTATGAGCTCATGAGCTATTGGGATGGCGATGCCTGGAACCAAGATGGCCGAGCGCAAGACGATCTGCGCGCGTTCGCGGAGGCGTGGCGGGCGATGCCGAAATGGGTGGTGTCACGCTCCTTGAAAGAGGTGGGGCCGAACGCGACGCTGATCGGCGGCGATTTCGAAACCGCGATCCGCAAACTGAAAGCCGAGCGCGACGGTGAGATCGAACTGGGCGGGCCGAAGTTGGCGGCGGGCTTGGCGGAGCTTGGCCTGATCGACGAATATCACGTCTTCCTGCATCCCGTCGTGCTCGGACACGGCGAACCGTTCTTCGCCGGCGTGACGCCGAAGCTGCGGCTGGTGGGGAGTGAGCGGATTGGGGAGCAGGCGCTCAAGCTGACGTACGCGCCGGCGTGAACTCTCTCTCCCGAGCAGCGAGAGTGATCGATGGAGTCAGGCCAGAAAGCGCCGCACAACAAACATCCAAAGGATAAGGCTCGCAGCGAGGTAAGTGGCGATCACCTTGTGGACGCGCGCGTTTTGAAACGCGATGCCGAGGGCGGCGAGCGCGCAATAGTGCGCGACGAAGATGAGTTAGTACCAGGGTTGGAAGAGGTCACCCAACATTGCAGTTTGCGCGAGGTCGAGAACGCCCATGGCGAAGAACAGGCTGAGAAATGTGCGGCGGTGTTTGATCTCGGCGCGCACGTCTTCGTTGGGCGGATAGAGCGCCACCGGCATCGCGAAGACGGTCAGCGCCCATAGGACCAGAATTGCGAACGCGTCGAATGTCCAAGTCTCGAAATCTCGCCAGCGAAACAGCGTCCACCATTGCCCAAGCACGAGCATCGTCGTGAACGACAGATAGGCGCCGCGCTCGTAGCTGAGCTTGCGCTGGAAAACATGGGCCATGGCGTTGGTCAAGAGATGCGCCAGACCCAGGCCAAAAATGATCGAGATGAAAACGGAGATGAATTCGAAGGTGGACATGCGGCAGCCTAACGCGGCGTCGCTCGTGTTGGATAGATTTTCGCAACAAAAAGGCCGCTCCTTTTGGAGCGGCCTTCGTGTTTCTGCGGTGGCGCAGTTCGCTTACGCGAACAACTTTGCCCAATTGTGAGCTTGGCGTTTTTTCCAGCCGCCGCGGTGGTAGGCGTCGCTTACGATGATCGGCGCAACCGATGTCGCTTCCGCGAACACCATCTGCTCGTGCACGGTCGAGACCTTGCCCCAGCTTGCGGCTTCTTGCAGCGTTGAAGAGGAACACGCGCCGTCGCGAACGTCCGCCACCGTGATCTGCACGGCGTATTTGTGCACTTCGACATCGTGGTGGCCGAGGATTTCGGCGCAGACGACGGTGTCTTGCGCGAAGTTCTTCGGCACGCCGCCGCCGACCATGAAGAGCGCGGTGGTGCCGGCGGCGAGTTTGATCTCGGTCAGTTCACGGAAGTCGCCGCCGCTATCGATGGTGAGATAGGGCTTGCCGGCTTTGCGGCGCTCGACTTGGTGCTTCACGATGCCAAAGCCGGCCGAGCAATCCGAGAACGCCGGCACGAAGATCGGCACGCCCTTTTCGTAGGCGCGCTGAATCAGTGAGTCTTTCTTCTTGGCGTTGCCAG
>JAPLOL010000096.1 GCA_026400735.1 Alphaproteobacteria bacterium
CCTTGCGACGTGAGCACTTCAACTTGTCGCAGCTTCGCGACGATCTCCTCCGGCGTGTAACGCTTCCGGGGCATGATTTCCCTCCAAAATCTCGGTCCATCCTAACTTCAAGGTCGGACGCGTTTGAAGGGGCAGGGTCACCGTCCCTTGACGCCGGCGCGCACGATGGCAAGTGCGCTGGCGCGTCTGCGCCTTACTCATAGGCCTGCGGAATTTTGAGTCGGACGCCCGCATCGTCCGCAGCCATTGGGTCCATGAAGGCATTGGTGCGCGTCAGCGCTTCCTGGGAGCGTTGCAGGTCCGACCAGGGGATGGCGGCGACCCATTTCTGCGCAAAGTCGAGCGTGCGCACGAGCGGGGCGGGATGGCGGCTCAGGGAATGAGCCTTCAACGCCTGGAGATAATTGCTCCGAAAGATCGTCGGGATGATGATCCGTTCTTCGCCCGCGGCGACAAGTTCGGCGTTCATCATGATCCGGGCAATGCGTCCATTGCCGTCGGCGAAGGGATGCACTTCAGAAATCAGGAACATCATGTAGATGGCGCGCGCGAGCGGCGTCGTGAGGCTTGGATAGAATTCAAACCCACGCGCCAGCGTGCCCTCGACTTGGTCGGGCGCTACAAACACGGTTTGGCCCGCGCGGTTGCTGGCTTGTTTGAACGCGCCGGGCAGCTTGTCGCGGCGGCTCTCCATGAGAATGGCGTGCCGCTTTTTAATGAGATCAAAGAGCGCATCGACGGTTTGCGGCGTGCGGGCCATTTCAACGGGATCAGAAACGATTCGCCATGTGCCCAGAACATCGTGCGCGTCTTCGGGCCGGTCCGCCGGAATGACATTGTTGAAGACGATGTCGGCCGCTTCCGCGACGTCGAACTCCGTGCCTTCAATGAAATTCGAGAAATAGGCTTCAAAGAAGGTGAGCGAGGCGTTGGCTTGCCCCGTGCGCGCCGCAACCGGCCGGTTTGGCAACGCCGTGTTCTGTAGTTCTTGGTGCAGATGCTCGAAGAGTGCGATCCGGTCGGGATCGAAGGGCGCGCCGGTGCGGCGCGCGCGCGCGCGATCGGAGACGAGGTCATCGTCGCGCGTGCCGAGCAGCGCGCCGACGAGCTTGTCGAAGGCGGCAAACTCTTCTTCGCGGCCGATCAGCGGGGCGATGCGGCGGGCTTCATCGCGCACCTGGTTGAGCGCCTCGACGCCGCGGCGGCGCATGATGTCGTCGAGACGCAGCTCCAGCTCTTCGCGGCTCAAGGTCCGGCTGACGCCGCCGCGTTTGCGCGAAGGCGCCATATTGTCGAGATAGGCCCGGCTCGGCGAAGACAGGCGCAAGCCGCCAATGAAGGCGCGGTCGTCTTCCAGAGGCGCGGGCCCGGCGCGCGGTCTGATCCAAAGTCCAGGCAATTCAATGTCGCGGCGCCGCCCCGCGACGATAAAGACCGACCCGTCCTCGGCGGGCCGGTTCTCAAGCGCCGTGCGGTCGGCGATGAGGGCGCCGGGCGCGTAAGCCGCGACGATCGGCCAGGCGTTGCGGCGGATGATGATCTCGGGCGCATCGGCGAGGTTCTTGGTGTAGAGTCTGGGGCCGAGCTGGCGAAGTTCGCCCGCCGCGACCGCCCGCGACACCGCCGAACTGAGCTCGTCGCTGGACAGAAAGACTTCCGGCAAATCGTCGAGGGGCTGCGCCATAAGACCCAATCTAGCAGGAAAACGTCTTTTAAGACATCTGTTTTGCAGGGTTTTGTAAAATAAGAGCTATGGCGCCTGCGGCTCCCGCGTCAGGGAGCGCCGCCCGGAGGGCGAAGACGCGGCCCTCTAGACTGGCAAAGCGGCGCGGCTTCGTGCGTCAGCACAAGCGCCCGGCCGCCGCAGGCGGGGACGCCCAAATATCCAATCGTTAGGCTATAGCCATACAAATTATTGATGCCAGACAGGTTATAACCTATTTTCCTGCGATCTAAGGCCATACGCTGTGAAAACTTCCCCGACCCTGGCCCGCCGTCGACTCGACGAGCGTCTCAAAGCCTTTGCCAGCCTTGGGGCCGCGCCCCCCATGGGCTGGGTCCGCGCCCTTCGCGACGCCCTGGGTCTGACCGGCGCTCAATTGGCCCGCCGCTTCGGCATCCGTCCCGCCAGCCTTTCCGAGCTTGAGAAGAACGAAGCCAAAGGCGCCATCACGCTCGCCACCTTGAAGCGCGCGGCCGAAGCGCTCGACTGCACGCTCGTCTATGCGCTGGTCCCTAATCAGAGCCTCGACGCGATGGTCAAACAGGCGGCCACCTCAGCCGCGCAGAAGCAACTCACCGCTTCGTTCCACACGATGGAGCTGGAGGGTCAGGGCCTGCGCGCCGCCGACAAGCGTGAGATGGTCGAAGAGCTCGCCGCCGATATCGCCAAGGCGGGCGGAAAACGGCTCTGGGGCTGATGCGGGCGGGCGTTCGTCTTCAGTCTGTTTTTGTCGTCAGCGCGAGAGCTTCCTGTTCGTAATTTGGGGCGCTGAAACGTCTGGCGTCTGCTACGTCCGCCGTGGCGGATTCGTCGGACAAGACGACAGACCGCTTCCAGCGGCGAGAGCATCGGCACAATAGACACGGGCAAATGATGGCGACAGCGTACAGTCAGTCGAAGCGTTGGTGGGAGCGCGACACAGCGCCGGGCTTTGTCCTTCTCGCTGCGACGCTGCTGTCCTTTCTCCTGCTCAATGGCCCCTCCGGCGCCGCATTCCATCATCTGCTCGAAGACCAGATCGCCGGACTGGCGATCGGTGTCGGTGCAGCGGCGCACCCGCTCAATCTGCATCTCGTCATCAATGACGGGCTGATGGTGATCTTCTTCCTGTATGTCGGGCTCGAATTGAAGCGCGAGACGGTAGAGGGACCGTTCAAGAATCCGCGCGAAGCCGCGCTGCCGATGGCGGGTGCGATCGGCGGCATGGTCGCGCCCGCCTTGATCTATGTGGCTCTCACTGCGCATGAGCCCGCCTATCTGCGCGGATGGGCGATTCCGGCCGCGACGGACATCGCCTTCGCCCTGGGCGTGATGTCGCTGCTCGGGCCGCGCATTCCGCCTGGCTTGCGTCTCTTCCTGCTGGCGCTGGCGATCATCGACGATCTCGGGGCCATACTCGTGATCGCGCTCTTCTATTCGACGCATCTCACGGGATGGGCGCTCGGCGGCGCGGTCGTCACGTTCGGCGCGATGCTGTTGATGAACCGCAGCGGCGTCAAAGCGCTCGCGCCTTATTGGCTGCTGGGCGTAGTGCTGTGGGGCTTCATGCTCATGTCGGGCATTCACGCCACCATCGCAGGCGTGCTGACGGCGATTGCTGTGCCCATGCGCCGCGCCGACGGGCGTTCGCCGCTTGTCGCAGCCGAACACGCGCTGAAGCCCTGGGTGCAGTTCGCGATCATGCCCGTCTTTGCGCTCGCAAACGCCGGCGTGGTGCTTGCCGGCGCGGGCGTAGAGACATTGATGCATCCGATTGCGCTGGGGATCGCGGCCGGTCTCGTGCTCGGCAAGCCGATTGGGATCACGCTGGCGTCTTATGCGGCTTGCCTTGTGCTGAAGCAGAAAGCGCCCGGCAATGTGATGCAGATCATCGGCACGGCCATGCTCGCGGGGATCGGTTTCACCATGAGCCTCTTCATCGGCAATCTCGCGTTTGGCGCCGGCGATCTCGCAACGCCGGTGCGGTTCGGCGTGCTCGGCGGCTCACTTGTGTCCGCTGTCGCGGGCCTTGCGCTGCTGTGGTGGTGTTGCCGCGGCGCGCGCCCGCTCGCGCACGAAACGCTCGGTCCCGAAGAAGAGGCGGCGGAAGAGAGGGGCGTCATGGAAGACATCGACGAACCAACCCCGCGTCGAGACTGATCGTGGCCTTCGGCTTGCTCAGCGCGGACATGGCGACCTGGCTCTGGATTTTGCCTGTCGCCCTCATCGCCGGTTCGGTTGGCGGCGCGGTAGGCTTTGGCAGCGCCGTGATCCTTGTGCCTGTGTGCAGCTATGCTTTCGGCCCTGTCGCCACGGTGCCGATCCTCACCATCGCGGCCTTGATGGGCAATGCGGGGCGTGTGCTGTTTTCATGGCGCGAGATCGATTGGCGTATCGTCGGCGCCTACAGCCTCGGCGCGGTTCCGGCGGCGCTCATCGGCGCCATGCTTTATGTCGAACTCGACGCGCGTTTCATGCAGGTCGTGCTCGGCGTCTTCATACTCCTCATGATCCCGGCGGCGCGACTGGCGCAGACCCTGCGCTGGCAAGTCCGACGCTGGCACTTTCTGCCGCTCGGCGCCGTGATGGGTTTGCTGTCAGCTGTTGTCGGAACGGTCGGCCCGATCAACGCGCCGTTCTTTCTCAATTTTGGCTTGGCGGGCGGCGCCTACATTGCGACCGAAGCGCTTGGCGCGACCCTCATCCATCTGACCAAGACCATCTCCTATGGACGCTTGGCGGCGCTGGACGCCGCCATGGTCCAGGCCGGGGTTTTGATCGGCGCAATGCTGATGGCCGGCGCCTATGTGGGAAAGCGCCTCGTCGCGCGCGCCAACCCGGCGCAGTTTCGCCTCCTGATCGAAGTGATGCTCGCGGTCGCCGGCATGCTGATGGTTCTGGGATTCAGTTAGGAATCGCGCGGCGACACGTCCTGGTCCGAACTTTTTCCAGCGGTTCTTGTCGCCTCCCCGGATCTCGGCAGCGGGGCGATTTTGTGCAGAAACCAAACGATAATCGTGATCACAAGAAAGGGCGGCGCGAGCCAAGGCGGCAGCCAGAGCGGGGCCCGGATCGTCTTCCAGGAGACTTGGCGATCATTTTCAATCACGATCGTGCCCAGATCACCTCATGCCCAGTGTTTAAGTTCACGTCGAACATAATGGTCGCACGCCTCATCCGTATATGCGAATCCGTATCGCGTGAAATCGTACCCTCGGCCATGAGGAAGCCGCTGAAGCGCAGTCCAGCGCGATAGCGGGGATGTGCTGCAGGACGGCGACATAGTTTTGGATGCCGGCTGCACTGGGGCATCACGCATCGCTGTGCTAGGCCGAGGCGCGCCGCGCCTCGAAAGCCGCGAGTGTCGCCATAGTGACAATGTGAGACACCGCATCGCCGAGCCTGCAAACTTGCACCGATTGGGAGAGGCCAACCAGCATAGGCCCCACGACGGCGACATCGCCGAGGGCCTGTACGAGTTTCGTTGCGATTGCAGCGCTATGGATAGAGGGCATGATAAGGACGTTCGCCGGCCCGCTCAGACGTTGGAATGGATAATTTTTCCAGAGAGCCGGATCGAGAGCGACATCGGGCGGCATTTCACCTTCGAACTCGAAATCGACGTTCTGGAGATCGAGTAGGTCGACGGCTTTGCGTACGGTTTGCGGCTGCTCGCCGCGGGGATGACCGAACGTCGAGTGAGAGAGAAATGCGACGCGCGGGACATGACCTAATCGCCGCACCGCCGCCGCCGCTTGGCACGCGATTTCGACCAATTCGACGGCATTCGGCAACTCGGTGATGGAGGTATCGGCGACAAAGATGGTTCGGCCTCGCGCGAGCAACGCCGACAACCCGATCACCCGACCCTTCGGCGCGGGGGCGATGACGCGAGAAATCTCATCCTGGCATTGATCAAAATTTCGCGTGACGCCGGTGACCATGGCGTCGGCGTCTCCGAGTGCCACCATGGACGCCGCGAAAATGTTTCGATCGAGATTGACGAGCCGCTGCGCGTCACGCCTGAGGAAGCCCTGGCGTTGTAGGCGGCGATAGAGGTGATCGACATAGGCGGCATTGCGTTCGGACAATCGAGCATTGACGATTTCTACGCTGAACTCGGCAACATCGAGCCCAAGCTCTGCCGCGTTTGCCCGAATCTGCCCTTCGCGGCCGACCAGGATCGGGACGCCGAGCTTGTCATTGCTGAAGGCATAGGCGGCCCGGATTACTGCCGGCTCCTCTCCCTCGGCGAAGACGACGCGTTGCTTGGGTGCAGACCGAACGGTCTCCGTAATGCTCTGCAGAAATCCCGCTGAAGGATCCGAACGCCGACGCAAGGCCGCGCGATACGCGTCCATATCGGCAATTGGACGCCGCGCCACGCCACTGCGCATCGCAGCCTCGGCGATGAAGGGAGGCACGTACCAGATCAGGCGCGGATCGAACGGGGAGGGAATGATATAGTCGCGGCCGAACTTGAGCTTGCGGCCTTGCGAGGCCATGGCGACCTCGTCCGGCACGTCTTCGCGGGCCAGCATTGCCAGCGCTTGGGCCGCAGCGATCTTCATTTCGTGATTGATCGAGCGGGCCTGAACATCCAAGGCGCCACGAAAGATGTAGGGGAAGCCGAGGATATTGTTCACTTGGTTTGGATAGTCTGAGCGCCCGGTCGCGATGATGGCGTCCTGGCGGACTTGTAACACTTCCTCTGGCGTGATCTCCGGGTCTGGGTTCGCCATCGCGAAGATGATGGGATTGGGCGCCATCGCCGCGACCATGCTCTGCGTCAGGACGCCTTTGGCGGACACGCCGATGAAGACGTCGGCCCCGTCGATGGCCTCCGCCAATGTGCGGTGGGGTGTGTCTGTTGCGTGCGCCGCCTTCCATTGATCCATGCCGACCGTCCGGCCGCGATAGACGACGCCATCGATGTCCACGAGCGTCGTGTTCTCGTCCCGCAAGCCCATCGCCTTCATCAAGGTAATGGAGCCAAGGCCAGCGGCGCCGGCGCCGCACAACACGAGGCGCACATCCTCAATCTTGCGCCCCGTGACCTCGCATGCATTGATCAGTCCGGCCGAACAAATGATCGCGGTGCCGTGCTGATCATCATGGAAGACGGGAACGTCCAGCAAGTCCTGCAGTTCAGCCTCAATCCGAAAGCAGTCGGGGCTGGAGATATCTTCGAGATTGACCCCGCCAAAGGTTGCGCCGATGTGCCGGACGACCTCGATGAATGTGTCAGCGTCTGCCGTGGCGACCTCGATGTCGAATGAGTCCAGATCGGCAAAGCGCTTGAAGAGAACAGATTTGCCTTCCATCACTGGCTTTGCGGCGAGCGAGCCGAGATTGCCGAGCCCGAGTATGGCGGTCCCGTTGGAGATCACCCCGACCAGATTGCCTTTGGACGTGTAATCGTAAGCGGTGTCGGGATCGTCCGCGATTTTTCGCACGGGCGCGGCGACACCAGGCGAATAAGCTAGGCTCAAGTCCCTTTGTGTCGCCATCGGCTTGGTCGCCGAGATAGCGATCTTCCCAGGTTGGGGGTATCGGTGAAAGTCTAAGGCTTCCTGATCAGCGCGAGCGCGCCGTTCTTGAGGTGTCATGGATCAGTCTTCAGTTCTGTTATGTGCCGATGGTCATTGTGGACTGTACGCCCGTTGTTAAGGCGCATAGGCGCTGGCTGATCGTGTCGCGCGAGTCCTACAATCCGCCTTCCTGTGTTTTTGAGATCAGTCCACATGCCCAGTTTGCCTTCTTGCCCAAAATGCGAGTCGTCTTTGACCTACGAAGACGGCGCGCTGCTCGTTTGCCCGGAGTGCGCGCACGAATGGTCGCCTGCGGCAGAAGCTCTGGCGGCGCAGTCAAGCGCCATACGCGACGCCAATGGCAATGTGCTCCAGGACGGCGATACGGTTACGGTCATCAAGGACCTCAAGATCAAGGGCTCTTCACAGGTCGTGAAGGTCGGTACGAAAGTGAAAAACATCCGGCTTGTGGGCGGCGATCATGACATCGATTGCCGCATTGACGGCGTAGGAGCGATGAAACTCAAGTCTGAGTTCGTGAGGAAGGTCTAGGCCGGTTTCCAATTGCAGACGGCGGAGGCAGCTCACAGAAGGGACAACGCGTCAGGGCGCTACGCGGCCTACATCAAGCCAAGTTTGGTGCTTGCCACTCGTTGAGATGGGCTGGCGCCCCACCGCCAACCTCCGATCAGTCGCGCATGTTGCCGGTTCTCGTTCAAGCCAGGTGGTCTATTTGAAGTGCGCTGAAATCCGTCTTCGGAAAGGTATTGCTCGGAACGGTGAGCCGGGAGATCGGGCGTCGTGTGAGATATATTTATGATCTTCACGCATCCCCGGGGCCGCGATAGCCGCTGCTGACGTCGCTTCGTTTAGATCCGCTCAATGATGATGGCCGGCGCCATACCCCCACCGGCGCACATCGTCACCAAGCCGCGTTTGAGATCGCGGCGCTCCAATTCATCCAGCAGAGTGCCAATGAGAATGGCGCCGGATGCCCCGATCGGGTGCCCGAGCGCCATGGCGCCTCCATTGACGTTGACCTTGTCGCGATCAAGCCTGAGGTCTCGAATGCATTTTTCCGTGACGACGGCAAAAGCCTCGTTGATTTCGAAGAGATCTATGTCGTCGATCGTCAAGCCGGCTTTTGCCAAAACCTTGCGCACGGCGGGCACAGGTGCGTTCAGCATCAGAGTTGGCGAGTCGCCCATATTTGCCATGGCGACAACGCGAGCGCGGGCTTTCAACCCGTGGGTGCCAGCGTACTTGGGCGATGCGAGCAGAAGAGCGCCGGCGCCGTCGACAACGCCAGAGGAGTTTCCCGCGTGATGCACGAATTCGATCTTTAGGTCGGGGTGTCGTTCGAGGATCAGGCTCCGATAGGTTGTTCCTTTGTCGTCGAGCGGTATGTCGGCGAGTGCGGCAAACGATGGCTTTAGGCTTGCGAGGCCTTCGCGCGTCGTTTGCGGACGCGGATACTCTTCGTGGTCGAGCGCGAGCGCGCCGCTTTCACTATAGACGGGCACCAGGCTTTTATCGAAGTGGCCATGCGTGATCGCGTGTGCGGCGCGTTGCTGACTTACCAGCGCAAGTGAGTCGAGGTCTGCGCGCGGAATGCGTTCAATGCTCGCAATCGCGTCTGCGCAGACGCCCTGGTGCGATTGTGGATGCAAGGCGCGCAGGTGAAGGTTTCCTGCGTCCATTGTTGGCGCGGCTTTGGAATCGGCAGTCGATGAGGTGTAGGACATCATCTCGCCGCCGCCGGCAATGACAAGATCCTCCATGCCGGACATGATCGACGCCGCGGCAAGATTGACTGTGGTGATTCCGGAGCCGCAGAAGCGATCCAGCGTCACACCACTTGCTCGCACATCATAGCCGGCGTCGAGCAGGGCCATCCGGCCTAGGTCGCCACCTTGTTTGCCGCGTTGCGTGCTGGTGCCCCAGATCACGTCATCCACGTCGGCGGTATCAATGCCTGTGCGCGCGGCAAGGGCCTTCAACACGGTGGCGCTCAGGCGTTGAGGATGGATGTCCGCCAGCGCCCCTTTGCCGCTCTTGCCTATGCCGCGAGGCGTTCTGCACGCGTCGATGATCAGTGCTTCAGTCATGGTCAAACCTCGCCAAATCGGATATCAACTGCGCTAGCCTGTGCACCCGTCGCCGCCAGCCGCACTTCCGGCGCGCACAAAACGCGACGCATCGCTGATCTCTTCGTCGTAGACGAACCGTCGCCGCCGCGGGTCGTCCAGTCGCTGCAAGACGTAAACGTCGCGCCAGTGATCCACGATGCGCCACCGAACATTTGGGATGTCCGGCTCAATGAAAATATCTTGCTTCCGAAAGCGCGGGTAAGGGGCGTACAGCATCTGCCGGCTGATCCCCTCGGCTCAAAAAAGCGATCGCAGCGCGAGCCGCGTCGGGTAAGGCGCGGCATCAGTGCCGCATTTAGGCCGTCTCGCTGTCTTCAAGGCTCTTGCGCATGTCATCGACGCTGGTGTGAATCTCGGAGAGAACGCGACCATCGGCGAGGGCGATGTGGGTCCCGGAATGACCGGGGTCATAAAGGGCAACGATTTGAGCTGGATTGACGAACGTCTTTTGTCGTGTCTCCGGGCGATCACCCCGATGTTCGATCTCAAGAAGTCTCATTGTTCACCTCTTCAAAATGGCCGGGCGAGCGCCGTGTCGGCGATCCGGCTTCTGCTTTCATTTACTGCGGGACAGCGATCTGGAGCGGGTGACGCCGGTGCGCGCCCGCGCGCGAATCGGCGCCCGCGAGTTAGGTCTCCGCTAGACGCAAGTGAAGCGCGTGGAGTTGTCCCTGTAGCTGCGGCGGCAGATGATCGCCGTAGCGCGCGTAATGCTCGACGATGCGCGGATATTCCGCCCTCCACTCAACCATATCGGCGGCAAGCAGTGCGGCGACGTCGCCTTCTTCAATCGAAAGACCGGTAAGATCGAGCGCATGGGACGCGGGGATACGGCCGATCGCCGTGTCCTGCGCTTCCCCGCTCCCCCTCAGGCGATCAACAATCCATGCCAGTACCCGGATGTTGTCGCCGAAGCCGGGCCAGAGAAGCTTCCCGTTCGCGCCTTTGCGGAACCAGTTCACGTAAAAGATCTTCGGCAACTTGCTCTGGTCTTGTGCGCTCGCGCCCAGCTTGAGCCAGTGGGCGAAGTAATCCCCCATATTGTAGCCGCAGAAGGGAAGCATCGCGAACGGATCGCGGCGCACTTCGCCAATCTTGCTTTCCGCCGCCGCCGTGCCTTCCGATGCGACATTGGAGGCGAGGAAGACGCCGTGTTCCCAATCGAACGCTTCGGTGACGAGCGGCGCCGTCGTGGCGCGTCGTCCTCCAAACAGGATCGCGGAGAGGGGGACGCCCTGGGGGTCTTCCCATTCCGGCGCGATGATTGGGCATTGCGCGGCGGGACAGGCGAAGCGTGCATTCGGATGCGCGGCCGGCTCGCCGAGTTCAGGCGACCACGCGCGGCCTTTCCAGTCGGTGAGGCCCTCAGGCGGCGTTTCGGTCAGCCCCTCCCACCACACATCGCCGTCGGCGGTCAGCGCGGTGTTGGTGAAGATGGTGTTGGCGCGCATTGAGCCCATCGCGTTGGCGTTGGTCTTGAGGCTTGTGCCGGGCGCGACGCCGAAGAATCCGGATTCGGGATTGATCGCATAGAGACGTCCATCGGCGCCGAAGCGCATCCAGCAGATGTCGTCGCCGATCGTCTCGGCCTTCCAGCCGGGAAGAGTGGGGTTTAGCATCGCGAGATTGGTTTTCCCGCAGGCGCTGGGAAACGCAGCGGCGACATAGTGCACATCGTTTTTGGGCGATGTGAGCTTGAGGATCAGCATGTGCTCGGCCAGCCAGCCCTCGTCACGCGCCATCACGGAAGCAATGCGCAGCGCGTAGCATTTCTTGCCCAGAAGCGCGTTGCCGCCATAGCCGGAGCCATAGCTCCAGATTTCGCGCGTCTCCGGGAAATGGACGATGTATTTGTCGTCATTGCATGGCCAGGACACGTCCTCCTGCCAGGGCCAAAGCGGCGCGCCCACGGAATGCACGGCCGGCACGAAGAAGCCGTCGGCGCCAAGCGCGTCGAGAACGGGCTTACCCATGCGCGTCATGATGCGCATCGACAGGACGACATAGGGACTGTCGGTAATCTCCACGCCGAGCGCGGATAGGGGCGAACCAAGCGGCCCCATCGAAAATGGCACGACATACATGGTGCGCCCGCGCATGCAGCCGCGAAACTTTTCGTCGAGCATCACGCGCATTGTTGGGGGATGGACCCAATTGTTGGTTGGTCCCGCCTCGCTCTCTTTTTCAGAGCAGATGAAGGTACGGCTCTCGACGCGCGCCACGTCGCGCGGGTCGGAAGCCGCCCAGAAGGAATTGGGTCGCTTGGCTGGATCGAGCCGCTTCAAGGTTCCGGTTTCGACGAGTTGCTTCGTCAGCGCCTCCCACTCCCGCTCCGACCCATCGCACCAATGGATGCGGTCGGGTTTGGTCAGCGCCGCGATCTCCTTGACCCAGGCAAGCAGGCCCCGGTGACGGGTGGGCGGCGCAATGGCGTCGGAAACGAACGTGTCGGGCACGGGCAGGTCTTCCCTCACGGCTTCGCCAGACCCCAGGTCCCTCAGCGACCCATCCGGCAGTCGAAATCACAGGATGATCCGCCATAGCAGGACTGGCCATCGCGATGCAATGATTAGATATGAATGGTGGTCACAAAACGGTCAGTATGACGCATCTTTACATGGATAGTGATGGCTGATACATCACATGCATGCTCACTTCCGCACAGCTTCGGGCGTCGCGCGCGCTCTTGGGTATTGACCAACGCACCTTGGCCGATTGGGCGGGTGTCTCCCTGCCGACCATTCAGCGGATGGAGGCGAGCGACGGCTATGTCCGGGGCGTCGTCGACACGCTGACAAAGGTCGTCGCAGCGCTCGAATTGGCGGGCGTCGAACTCATTGGCGAGAACAGCGTCAGCAGCGGCGGCGGCCGTGGCGTGCGGCTGCGCGAGCCCGCAACGCCGATCGGGCGCGATCCCAAGGTGCGCGCGAGCGACGTCGGCGCAAAACGCAAAGGCTCGCAGCTCCCTGCGTGACTGCACTTCAATGACCATCGAAAATACTGCTTCCCCAAAGCCGGCTCTTTTCAACTGGCGTCTTTACATTCCGAAATCGATCACGGTGATCGCCCAGGAGGGCTATCGCTTCGCCGACTTCCGGGCCGACGCGCTGGCCGGGTTGACGGTCGCTATCGTGGCGTTGCCGCTCGCCATGGCGATCGCCATCGCCTCGGGAACAACGCCGGACAAAGGCCTGATCACCGCAGTGATCGCCGGCTTCCTGATTTCCGCTTTGGGCGGCTCGCGGTTTCAGATTGGCGGGCCGACGGGCGCCTTCATCGTCGTCGTCTATGGCGTGATCCAACAGCACGGCTTCGATGGCCTGGTGCTCGCAACCATCATGGCGGGCGCACTGCTCGTGATCGCTGGTCTTCTCCGCTTCGGCGACTGGATCAAATACATTCCCGAACCGGTCGTCACGGGGTTCACGGCCGGCATCGCCGTCATCATTTTCACCAGCCAGTTGCGCGATCTGTTCGGTCTCCGCATGGACAGTGTCCCGGCTGAGTTTGTCGCCAAGCTGGAAGCGTTTTGGTCTGTGCGCGACACGCTGGCGCTTCCGGCGCTCGCGGTCGCGATCGGCGCGCTGGCTGCGATCGTGTTTTCGCGCAAATACGCGCCGAAGTTACCGGGTTTTCTGATTGCCGTGGGCGGGGCGGCGGTGGTGGTCGCCTTGTTCAACGTGCCGGTTGAAACCATCGGCTCGCGTTTTGGCGGCGTGCCTTCGACCTTGCCCGCGCCGATCATTCCGACCGTGACGTGGGAGCGTGTGCGCGACCTGTTTCAGCCAGCGTTCACCATCGCCTTCCTGGCCGGCGTCGAGAGCCTTTTGTCGGCCATGGTTGCGGACGGCATGACGGGGCGGCGTCATCGCTCCAATTGCGAACTCGTGGCGCAGGGCGTCGCCAATATCGCGTCTGGTCTGTTCGGCGGCATTTCCGCGACGGGCGCCATCGCGCGCACCGCCACCAACATTCGCGCCGGTGGCAGGACGCCGGTTGCGGGCATGCTGCATGCGGCGTTCATCCTGGCGAGCATGCTCGCGCTGGGGCCGCTCATGGCTTATGTGCCGCTCGCGAGCCTTGCCGCAGTGCTGGTCATCGTGGCGTGGAACATGAGCGAGCACGAACGCTTCCGCCACCTGCTGAGCGGTCCGGTGGGTGATCGCGTCGTGTTGCTCGCGACGTTCGGTTTGACGGTGCTGGTTGACCTGACGGTCGCGATCGAAGTCGGCATCGTGCTTGCCGCGATCATCTTCATGCACCGGATGGCCGAAGCGACCGCCATTCAGAAGGGCGTGTCTTTCATTGAGAAGGACCGTGACGATTTCAGCGATCCGGCGCCGTCGGCCTATCAGGCGCGCCGTGAATTACCGAACGGCGTGGAAATGTTCGAGCTTCGGGGAGCGCTCTTCTTCGGCGCCGCCAGTCGTCTCAATGACGCGTTGGAGGCGGCGTTTCCCACGCCGAAGGTTTTCATCCTGCGCTTTGACGCCGTGCCGATGATCGATGCATCCGGCGTCGGCGCGCTCAGTCGTTTCCTCAAACGATGCGCCGACCACAAGACCCAAGTGCTCATCAGCGAACTCAACGCCGGGTCGCGCGCCGTGCTGGAGCGCATGGGCGTGTTGGCTATGACGAATGTCGAAGCCTTGACCAGCTATGGCGACGCCATTGCGCGCGCCGAAGCGCTGATGGAGCGGCAATCCTAGATGACCCGCGAACTTGCCCGGCGCGATGGCCTGTTCGGACCCATCCGCGTGCTCGAACGCAAGAGCGACGGCGCGCGCCTCTATTGCATCAATGGCAGCGTCCAGACGCTGATGCTTCCCGAGGGTGTCAGCGCCTTCGGTTACGTTCACGCCGCCAAAATTCTCGCGGCCGATGCACAGGCTGTGCTCATGATCGGCGGGGGCGGTGGAAGTCTCGCCACAATGCTCGCGCGACGCGGCCATCAGGTCACAGTGCTTGATATCGATCCGGCGGCGGAGGAAATCGCGCGGAAATACTTCGGTCTGCATGACGGCGTGCATTGGCTCACGACCGACCCGATCGCGTTCATCGAGAACTATCGCGGCGTATTCGACGCGGTCATCATCGATGCGTGCGATGCCGCGGGACTTGTCAGCCCATTTAACAAGCCTCACGTCATCGCCAACATTCTTGCGAAGGCGTGCCCGCACGGCTCGCTGATCGTCAACGTCGTGGGTGAGGACGGCGCTCCGTCCTGGGGCGGCTGGATGGCGGCCAAACTGGCGTCGCTCGGATTGAGTGTGTGTCTCTACCGCGCCGAGGATGGTTGGGAGGGCAATGAAGTCCTGCACGCGCGCAAGGAGGGGCCGACTGACCAATTGACGGTCACCGATCTGCAGCAGCGCCCCCCCGAGGCGCGCACCTATCTCATGTCGCTTCGCCCGCATGTCTCCGGTCGCGGCCGTTCCATTCAGAAAAGGAAACGCGATGCCGAAACCTAAGCGTCGCCTGGGGCAGGCGCTGCAGCGCGGCCTGCGCGGCCGTTGCCCAGCTTGCGGCAAAGGTCGGTTGTTGCGGAATTATTTGACGCCCAACACAACATGCGGTGCGTGCGGTGAGGATTTTTCTCGGTATCAGGCTGCGGATTTCGCGCCCTATCTCGTGACATTTCTCGTCGGCATGATTTTCACACCGCTCACGCTCGTCCTGTCGACCCACGCCAACGACTTTACCCTGCCTATTCTACTGCTTGCGGCTCTCGCGAGCGCCATATTGCTCTTGCCTCCAATAAAGGGCGCCGCACTCGGTTTGCTTTGGGCGGTGAACGAGACGAATTGAGCGTTTGTGAGAGCCCGCAAACATTCGCAAGTGAGGGCTGTGTTGCGACTTTCTAGCCCTGTGTTCGGCCCGCGCCGGAGGCGCATGGCTTGCCGTTGAACCAAGACAAAGCCCTGCGTCCCGACACCTTCAGTGCGCCATCGCGCGCAGGCGGCGTCACGGTGAAAAGCGGAGCGTGCCTTGACGCCGCTGAGCACGATGGCATTCAGTCGATAGGCGCAATGCAGGCAGATGCGTATAGGATTTAATGTCGATCACGCCCTATCCGGTGCGCTTTTGCGGGCATCCGCCAACATTCGCCGGCAAGCGGAAATGCGTGACGGAGGAAATGTCGGTGGTTTGTCTGCCTCATTCCGAAAAGGCACGGAAATACAGCGTCGTATCCTTCCGCGAAACGATCGAGTGGGAATGACGCAATGAACGTCGCTGCAGGTGTTGCGATCGCCGTCCTTGTGCTCGTGCTCGCGTATCTCTGGAACGTGCACGATCTGCGGGGGTGGGAGCCGGACAGCTATTCCGAGGACCCGACGCTCATCCTCGCGACCTTGCCTGGCAAGCCGAGCTTCACGTTTGCGGATTGCCTTCCTGGCGCCATCAATGACCACGCGTTGCCAAGTTCCGAAGAATATTCCGGCAGCGGCAGCCTGCCAGTGTTCACCTGCCGGAGCAGATCAAGCGCGCTTACAATTTTGCTGACTTACATTGCGCTGGCCGCTTCGGCCTTGTTTGCGTTTCACCTTGTGCGTTCGAAACGCGGCGCGCGAGTTAGCGAAGTGCAGTGAGCGTTTCGTCTGCGCAGCAAGTTGTTAACCTCAACATAAGTATAAGGCCTCCGCCAAACTGCAGAAGCAGGTGGGGGACTAGATGCATAAGGCATACGCGGCGCGCCTTGCGGGCGCTGCAGCATTGTTGGCGGCGGGCTCCGCCACAGCCGACACACTCTCAACGGATATTTCGCTCGCAAACGGCGCCTTCGATGTTGGCGCAGACAGCGACGGTTTGAAAATATCCGGTGATTTTCGCAGATCTCTCGCCGCCATCACCGGCGAATCCAATGCCGATTGGTTGAGCCGTGTACGCGGCGGCTACGATTATCACAGCGATGGCGACAGTCGCTTCTGGGTCGAGACGCTGCAGCCATTGATGCAGTCCGAACGCAGCACCGTGTTCTGGCAGGCGCGGCTTTCGCATGCGCTCGACGATCAGACGATCAATGCGGGGCTCGGGTATCGCTGGCTATCGCCGGACGCAAAGCTGCTGCTCGGCGCCAACGCGTTTTATGATTTTTCGTTCGAGGCTGGGCACCAGCGCGCGTCGCTGGGGCTGGAAGCGATCGGCCCTGTGTTCTCGTTGCGCGGCAATTTCTATGACGCGGTGAGCGGATGGGAAGATTTGGGCGGCGGTGTGCGTGAGCATGCGCTCGGCGGCGCGGATCTCTCGCTGGATAGCCAGGCGCCGCATATGCCGTGGCTGCGCATCGGCGCGCGGTACTATCAATGGAATGGTATTGAGGCTGATGACGCGAAGGGCTTGCAGGGCACGCTGACAGCGGATGTGTCCGATCGCCTGCAGTTCGTCGGGACGTACGCTGGTAACGACGATCCCGAAGGCGATTATTATCTCGGTATTCGCTTCCGCCTGGCGGGCGGCGAGCGCCCGACGGCGACGCGGGAGTTCTGGTCGCCCACGATCATCGAAGGGCGCGATCTATCCGAGCATCGCTTGGATTTTGTCGAACGCGAGAACCGCATCATCACTGAAAGTCAGGGTGGGGCGTTTGCTTCGGGCACGATCACTGTGTCGCGCGGCGATTGAGGGGCATCGAATGAAACGCGCATTGTTTGCCGCTATTGCTCTGCTGGGCGTTGGCTTCGGTATGCAGGCCAATGCCGCGCCGACTGATGCTGAAGTGAACTGGAATACGTTGCTGTGTGCGGACAACGTCGACGCCAATTTTACGGGCTATTGCATGGGGCCGGCGGGGCGTCTGGAAATCACGCTGCACGCGTTTCAACTGCGCGATGCGCAGACACAGGAGATGGTGACGATCGCGTCCGCCACGCAGACGTTCGATTTCGCCGGCGTTGCCGCTAACACCGATATCGGCGCGTACGCGAGCTCGCTGCAAATTCCGTACGGCTCCTACGATGCGTTGGGCTTCGTGATGGGCATTAACACGACGTTCTCTGGACAAACCAACGGCGGCGCTGCGGGCGATTGCGCGATCACAGCGTCCGGTTTTTCCACCTCACTTGGCGCTGCTGCGCCGCGCACCATCGATATTCGCGCGCTTGGGCTCGATTACGACACGCAAGCGATCGTGTTGCCACCTGGCGACCGTCTGCAGGGCATCGACGACGAGGCAACGGGCCTGCCGTTCACGGTAGCGGCTGGCGACAGTGTCAGCTTCAACATGAGTGTCAGCGCTGGGCGCGGCATTTGGTATGAGTATGCCAACGGTGTGTGCGTTGCCGCCGGACCTTATGGGCCGCGCGTGCGCACTGGGTTCACGCTCAACTGAGTTAGGTCGCCTTCTTCGGCTCGATGTGGCCGCCGAAGCCGAAGCGCATTGCCGACAGAAGTTTGTTGCTGAACGCGTGCGGTTGACGCGAGCGAAAGCGCGCGAAGAGTGCGGTGGCGAGCACGTCGGCTGGCACGGATTCTTCGATGGCGGCTTCCAAAGTCCAGCGGCCTTCGCCGCTATCGTCGACGGCGCCGCTGAATGCGCCGAGCGCGCTGTCTTTGGCCAGCGCTGAGGCGCTGAGATCCAAGAGCCACGAGGTGATGACGCTGCCGCGGCGCCAGACTTCGGAGATGTCAGCGAGATTGAGGTTGTAGCGTTCGTCTTCAGGCAGCGCCGCCGAGTTCTTGCCTTCCAGTATGGCAAAGCCTTCGGCGTAGGCGGCCATCAATCCGTATTCGATGCCGTTGTGAATCATCTTCACGAAATGGCCTGAGCCACTCGGGCCGGCGTGGATGTAGCCGGATTCTGCTTGCACACTTGCCGCGGCGTCGCGTTCGGTGCGTGGGATTGTGCCGACGCCGGGCGCGAGGGTAGCGAAGACTGGTTCGAGGCGATCGAAGGCGCCTTTGTCGCCGCCGACCATGAGGCAGAAGCCGCGCGCTTGGCCCCATACGCCGCCTGATGTGCCGACGTCGAGATAGGCGATCTGTCTCTCTGCGAGCGCCTTAGCGCGGCGAATGTCGTCGCGATAATAGGTGTTGCCGCCGTCGATGATGACGTCGCCAGGGGAAAGGAGTTGGCCGAGGCGTTTGACAGTGTCGTCGGTCGGCGCGCCTGCGGGGAGCATTACCCAAACTGCGCGTGGCGCTGCGAGCTTCTGCACGAGGTCTTCGAGGCTCGTTGTTGCGACCGCGCCGTCTTTCACAAGTGCGTCTATGTTGGTGGCATTCAGATCATAGACGACGCACTCGTGACCACCGGCCATCAGCCTGCGTGATATGCCGGCGCCCATGCGCCCGAGCCCGATAACGCCAATCTGCAAGGCCGCCTCCATTGTGCTGTGCGCACGATCTAGAGCGCGCGATCCCGGTTCGCTAGAGTATGAGTCTGCTGATCAAGCCAAAGGATGGGTACTCATGGCTGTGAAGAAAGCCGCCGCTGAACTGCCGCGCTGCAAATGGCCGGGCACTGATCCGCTCTATCTTGACTACCACGATCACGAATGGGGCGTGCCGTTGCGCGATAGCCGGGCGCTATTCGAGATGCTCCAGCTCGAGGGTGCGCAGGCGGGGCTGTCGTGGATCACGATTTTGCGCAAGCGCGAGAATTATCGTCGCGCCTTCGACGGCTTCGATCCGGTGAAGATCGCGCGCTACACGCCGGCGAAGATCGAGAAGCTGATGGGCGACGAGGGCATCGTCCGCAATCGGCTGAAGATCGAGGGTGTGGTGACGTCGGCGAAGGCTTACTTGGCGGTGGAAAAGGAAGGGCTGAGCTTTTCCGATTTCGTCTGGGACTTTGTCGTCGGCAAGCCAGTTATCAATCATCTGAAACCCGGCGGGCCGATCCCGGCGGAGACGGATGTTTCGCGCCGGCTCTCTTGGGCGCTGAAGAAGCGTGGCTTCAAGTTTGTGGGTCCCACGATCGTTTATGCGTTCATGCAGGCGGTGGGCATGGTCAACGATCACCTCGTGACGTGCTACCGTCACCCGGAATTCAAGAAACGCGCGAAGCGCTAGCGGACGCTGCGGCAGTCGCGGGTGTCGGGGCTTGTATGGGGCTTCCGCCGCGTTAGACTCTGGTCCGGACATGGAAGAGAGCGCCAAGCTCATACGCACGTGCTCGATTTGGCGAGCGCTTGAGGTGGTCGGCGACACGTCGACGATCCTGATCATCGAGGCCAGCTGGCTCGGTGCGCGACGCTTCGACCAATTCCGTGCGCGAACAGGTTTGCGCCAATCGCTGCTGAGTGACCGGCTGAAGAAGCTCGTAGCCGCTGAGGTGATGGCAAAGGTGCAGTATTCGTCGGCGCCGCCGCGATTCGAGTATCGGATGACGCGCAAGGGCCTCGATCTCTATTGGCCGTCGCTGATGATGTTGCGCTGGGAGAAGCGTTGGGCGGCTGCGGCCGGCGATAAATGCGATGTCGAACTCACGCACAAGACGTGCGGCAAGCGCTTCGATGCGACGCCGACATGCACCGCGTGCGGCGATGAGATCAGCGCCAAGGATATGTCATGGAGTCCGGGGCCGGGCGTGGGCTGGATGGCGGCGCAGTATAGTCGCCGGCGTCAGCATCGCGACTCGCCAAGTGATCGGCCGCCGGCGTCGACGCTGATGGATGAAGTCGCGCAGATCATGGGCGATCGCTGGGCGGGACTGGTGTTGCGCGCGCTGTGTACCGGCTTGCGTAAGTTCGATGAAATCCTGAGTGACTCAGGGATGGCGACGAACATTCTCTCAGAACGCCTACAATGGCTGATCAGCAAAGGCATGATCCGCACGCATGAATATAGCGCCGTGCCGAAGCGTCACGAGTATAGGCTGACGCGCAAAGGCATCGATTATTATCCGGTGCTGCTGATGCTGATGCAGTGGGGCGACAAGTACTACGTCGCACCCGAAGGGCCGCCGCTGCTGTTGCGCCACAAGCGCGATGCGCATGATTTGCGCGCAGTCGTGACGTGCTCGGCGTGTGGCGGCGAGGTGCGGCCGCAGGATGTTGATTTCAGCGTCATCGAACCAGCGCGTGTCGCCGTCGCGAGCAGCGCTTAAGCCTGGCTTGCATAAGCGGATTGGCGGCTCTAGCGTTTCAGAATGAGCGATAAATCTTCGAACACAGCGCCGCGCGTTGTCGTCATCACTGGCGCGGGCAAAGGCTTAGGACGCGCGTTCGCGTTGCATGCGGCAGCGAACGGCGCGCGTGTGCTGGTGAACAATCGCAAGCGCGACGGTGAGCTGAGTTCAGCGGATGCTGTGGTCGCGGAAATCAAAACCGCGGGCGGCGAAGCCATCGCTGATTACCATGATGTGCGCGATGACGGCGCAGCGCAGGCGCTGGCGGGAGCTGCGCTGAACGAGTGGGGTCGGCTCGATGCAATTGTTCTGAATGCAGGTGTGAATGGGCCCGCGGCGCGATTTGGGGGGCAAGCAAGCGAAGGTTTCCGCGATGTGCTGGAGACGAACTTCTTCGCAAACCTCGCCATTTTGCATGCGGTGCTGCCACACGTCAGTGCTTCCGGCGCGGGGCGCGTCGTGTTGGTTGCGTCCTCTGCGGGGCTCTATGGCGTGCGCGGGCGCGCGCCGTATGCGGCGTCGAAGGGCGCATTGATTGGGCTTGGGCTCACGCTTGCGCATGAATTGCACCGAGATGGCGTCGGCGTGAACGTGCTTGCGCCCTACGCGACAACGCAAATGACCGCCGGCGCGATGGCCGCGCAGGACGGGATCGGTGAGCGCATGACGCCGGAGAGCGTCGCGCCGCTAGCGACGTGGCTCACGAGTGCGCAGTGCGATGCGACGGGCGAGATCTGGGTTGCTGGGGGCGGCTATGTGCGCCGCGCACGGATGATGGAAGGCGACGGCGCGGCATTCGCAGCGCTTGGTGATGTGGCGGCGGCGCTTGAGGCTGGCCGCCCGATGCACAATGCGATGGGGTTCGCCGGGGCCGAGGCTTCGTTCGCGGACTTTGCGGCGAAGGGCGCGCTCTAACGGACAAAGAAAAGCGGGCGCCTTGTCGGCGCCCGCGAGGTCTTTGGGAGAAGTGCTCAGCCCGCTTAGAAGCGTTGCGAGAGCGAGATGCCGAATTCCTGCGGCGGCCCGAACACCGAGAAGCCGATGCCGACGTTCTTGATGACGTGCAGGCGATAATCTTCGTCGGTGAGGTTCTTGCCGTAGACCGAAACCGTGAAGCCGCCGGGCGATTCCCACGACGCGAAGGCGCCGAGTAGACCGTGTGCGTCTTCCAGCACTTCGGGGTTGTTTGACGGGTCGAAGTAGAACTGGTCTTGCCATTGATAGTTGATGCGCGAGCTGAACTGACCGCCCCAGAGATCCCATTCGCCATCGATGAAGGCGTTGTATTGGTGCTCAGGTGAGCGCGGCAGTGTGTGGCCGTCATACGCCAACGTGCCGACAGTCGAGATCGCGTTCGAGGTGTAGAACGCCTGCAGGCGCGTGTACGAGCCGCCTATGGTGATGTTCTCGTTCAGCGCGAACGCCGTTTCGAGTTCGATGCCTGACGATTGTGCGTCGGCGTTCGAGGTGGCGAGGTTGAGGCCGAGCAGTTCGTAGACCTGCAGATCGCTGTAATCGAGCAGGAAGCCTTCAGCGTTGAAACGCAGGCGACCATCCATCCACGTCGTCTTCATGCCGATGGCATAATTGTCGAGGATCTCGCTGCGGATCGGCGTTGTGGCTTGCAGAGCGTTCTGCGCGCCGCTGACGAACGAGCCGGCTTTGTAGCCGCGGTCGTAGCTGATGTAGAAACGTGCGTGATCGATCGGCTCGACCGAGAGTGCGAGGCGCCATGTCGGCTCCTCGAAGGTCTCGTCGGCGTTGACGTTGTACGGCGTGCCGGTCGGGCCAAGCGGAATGCCTGGCGGCAATGGGCCGAGCGTATCGTTATCGAGCGCAACCTGATGAATCTCACGCTCGTCGTGCGACCAACGCGCGCCGGCGGTGAATTCCCAGATATCGGCGAACGGCACAGTCATCTGACCGAAGACAGCGTAGCTTGTGTTGGTCGCGTCCTGCAGGAACGTGACGTCGCCGCCAAAGCTGGCCGGCGCGATCGGCAATGCCGATTGCACGATGAAGCGTTCGCTGCGGTCGACATTTTCTTGGAAGAGATAAACACCGGCGACCCAATCGATCGTCGAGGAGCCAGGCGAGACCAAGCGGAATTCCTGGCTGATCTGATCCGACGCTTCTTCGGCGCGGTCATCAACCGCGAGCGGGAAGCCCGGGAACGGAAGACCGCCAAGGTTGTCTCGCCACGCATAGTCGTTGTTGCGATACGAGGTCAGCGACACGAAGTCGAAGTTCTGACCCTCGTGTTCGGCGCGGAACGTGACGCCATAGTTTGTGCGTGTCTGATAATTGTCCGGCGACGAGAAGCTCTGACGAATGTCGAGGCCAGTGCGCAGGCCGTTGACGATGCCGGTGAAGAGCGGGTTCGTCGATGCGGTGGTCACCGGGATGCGGGCGTGGCCATCCATGTCTTCGTCGGAATAATCGACGCCGGCGAGGAAGGACCAATTGCCCACCTCAGTCAGGTACTGAGCCCGCGCGCCCCATTGGGTGCCGCCTTCGAGGCCTTGGCCCGTTGGCGCATATTCGGCGTAGCCGTCATTGGTGTTGTATTGCGCGGCGAAACGCAGCGCGGAATTGTCACCCAGCGCGGCGTTGTAGACGCCTTCAGCGCCGTACATGTCGAAGCTGCCGGCGCGCACGGTGACGTGGCCGCCGTTCTCGAACACGGGGCGGTTGGTGTAGACGTTGAGCGCGCCGCCGGAAGCGTTGCGGCCGTAGAGCGTGCCTTGCGGGCCGCGCAGCACTTCAACGCGGTTCACATCGAGGAACGCGAGCGCGCTGGCGCCTGTGCGGCCGATGGACACTTCGTCGATGGAAATACCGATCGAGGGATCGCTTGCAGCGGAGTCGCTCGTCGTGCCGACGCCGCGAATGTAGAGTTGCGGTTCGCCGATGTTGAATTGAGTAAGCGTGACGCCCGGTGCGCGCGAGGCGACATCTTGGATGCCGACGGCGGCGGTGCGCTCGAGATCTTCTTGCGTGAACGCGGTGATCGCGATCGGAACGTCCTGCAGGCTTTCTTCGCGGCGCTGCGCGGTAACGACGATTTCGTCGAGACCGACGCTTTCTTCATCTTGCGCGAACGCAGGCGCGGCGGTGATCGATGTGGCGGCGGCGATCGCGGCCAACGATGCGCCGAAGACGCTCAGCTTCTTTGAGCTCATGGAATTCCTCCCCTCGTGTTGTTCTTGTTCCCAGACTTGCAATAGAAGACTGACCATGTAAATCCATTTATGCAAGCGACGACGAAGCGAGGGCCCGAGTGGTGCATTTAGGAACCAGTTGGATCGTGCCCGCCGCAGCTGCTTGGGCGCTGGTGGCGCTGATTTGGTTGATATTTGCTTGGCGCGAACCGAAGGGGCGCAGTTGGCACATCGTGCTGGCGCTGGCGCCGTTGGCGATTTTCGCGGTCGCAATATGGGGTCCGGAACAATTGGCCGGCGCGGCGGCGCTGTGGCTCTTGATGGGCGGCATAATCCTCGTTGCGCTCGCCGCGGCGTGGGCGTTGGGCACGGCGCTGCGCAACCACGGCGTGATGGACATCCTCTATCCGCTGACCGTGCTGGCTGGCGCGTTCGCGGCGGTTGGGGTTGTCGGCGCCGATGCGTGGATATGGGCGGCAATGGCGCCGATCGCGTTCTGGTCGATCCGGCTCGCGGTGCAGACGTTCGGACAAAACGCGCATGCTGAGCGAGAGCCGTATGCGTCGTGGCGCAAGCGCTTTGGCGCGAAATGGCTATGGTGGAGCGCTTTTCAGATCCATTTGCTGCAAGGCGTGACGGTGTGGATTTGGTGCGCGCCGATTGCGTTTGCGTTCGATGCGCCAGCGCCGCGCCCATGGTGGCCCCTCGTTCTGGGTGGCGCGATTTGGTTTGCTGGCTTTGCGTTGCAATCGGCCGCCGATCAGCAACTCGCAGCGTTCAAGCGCGACGCCGCCAATCGCGGCAAGCTGCTCGAGACTGGCGTTTGGAGCTTCGTACGCCACCCGAACTATCTGGGTGAAGCGTTGATGTGGTGGGGCTTCTTTGCTTTTGGGTTGGCGCATCCGCTTGGGGTGCTGACAGTGTTCGCGCCGCTCTACGTGACTTGGTTCATGGGCTACGCTTCGGCTGCGCCTTACAAGGAACGGCATATGGCCCGTACGCGGCCCGAGGCCTGGGCTGCATACTGCAGCCGGACACCGCGGTTTCTTCCCTGGAGCCGCCCAAAAGTCTCGACCTAGCCGCTCCCAAAGCCTCGCTTGCATTACCGGAGTTAAGTCTGATAGCCTTCTGGCGAAGAAGGCGAAATCGGCTCGGAGAAAAGCTATGGCGGACGGCAACGCGCGGCGGATCGAAACCGGCGAACTCACCGGGCTGAACCTGCTCAATCCGTATGTTCAAGGCATCTACGAGCCGGTCGCGAAAGAAGTGACGGCGGTGGATCTTAAGGTCATCGGCGAAATCCCAAAAGACTTGCACGGCGCCTATTATCGCAATGGCCCGAACCCGGTGCATGCGCCAACGGCTTTGCATCACTGGTTCGATGGCGATGGCATGCTGCACGCCATTCAATTTGAGAATGGCAAAGCGTCCTATCGCAACCGCTACATTCGCAGCGACGATTACAACGCCGAAGTCGCGGGCACGCTTGATGCGGGCGGCGTGTTGTTGCCCGCGAACCGCGCGCGAGAGAACAAAGTCTACAAGGACACTGCCAACACCGACGTGATCGTTCACAACGGTCAGCTGATGGCGCTCTGGTATATCTCCGGCACGCCTGTTCGCATCAATGCGCGCACTTTGGAGACCATCGGCAACGAGACGTTTGGCGGCAAGCTGCCGCGCAACGTGTCCGCGCATTCGAAGGTCGATCCGGATACTGGCGAGTTCGTCTTCTTCGACTATTCGCTCTACGAGCCGTGGATGACGTTTGGCACGGTGAGCCCGACGAATGAGCTTGTCCACTTCGAGAAAGTCGATCTGCCCGGGCCGCGCCTGCCGCACGACATGGGCCTGACCAAGAATTACATCGTGCTGCATGATCTGCCGGTGATTTTCACCGAGAGCGGCATGCGCAATTCGATGTGGCAGATCAAAGTCGCCGATCAACCGGCGCGCTTCGGTATCGTGCCGCGTCGCGGTCGTGGCAGCGAGATCAAATGGTTCGAGACCGATAGCTGCTACATCTATCACGTCATCAATACGTGGGAGGAAGGCGACGAAGTCGTCATGACCGCGTGCATGATGACGCCAAACGGCTTCTCGCCCGATCCGCAGTACGGGCCGTATGCGTCGATGGTGAACATCCTGGCGCTCCACGCAGTGCCGGTGGAATGGCGCATGAACATGCGTACGGGCGAATGCAAGAAACGTGTGCTCGATGATCGGATCGGTGAATTCCCGATCGTGAATCTGGACTACGCGGCCAAGAAGACGCGCTGGTCTTATCACGTGGCGATGTCGCCGGATCAGCTGCAGAAGTTTGCTGGTCTCTACAAATACGATCTCGAGACCGGCGACGCCGAGACGTATATGTATGAGGCTGGGATGTTCGGCTCTGAGCCTGCGTTCGCCCCGCGCCTCGATCCCAAGAGCGAGGACGACGGCTACGTCGTGGTGTTCGTGACCAACGAGAACACCGGCATGTCGGAAGCGCAGGTCATCGACGCGCAGAACTTCGAAAAGGGCCCGATCGCGCGCGTGCAGATTCCGGCGCGCGTGCCGGCTGGCTTCCACGGGACGTGGGCCCGCGGCGATCAGATGGCCGGTTAGTGTCGGCGTTCATCCATGACGCGGTGCGCACCCCGCGCGGCAAGGCGCGACCCGATGGCGGACTCGCGGCGCTGAAGCCGCAGCAGCTGGTGAGCGGATTGGTACGCGCGATGGGTGAGCGCGGCGCTGATGTGTCGAAGCCGGACGCGCTGATTGTTGGCGCGGTCGGACAGATCGGCGCGCAAGGTGGGCATATCGCACTTGTCTCGAAGTTTGATGCGGGCCTGCCGGATGAAACGGCCGCGCTCAGCATCAACAATTATTGCGTCTCAGGTCTCAGCGCGATTGGGCAAGCGGCGGCGATGGTCGAGAGCGGGCAAGCGAGGAGCGTGCTCGCCGGCGGCGTTGAGATGATGTCGCGCGTGCCGTTCATGGCGGACAACGCTGATTTCTACGCGGATGCTTCCTACGATCGGCGCACGCGCTACATCCCCGTTGCGCTCGCTGCCGATCGCTTGGCGCAAGATGTCGGCGTATCGCGAGCCGAGTTGGATCAGGCCGCGCTTGTCTCTCAGCAACGCACGGCGGCCGCAGAAGGCACACCGCTCGTGGCCTCGCGGATCGCGCTCAACGGATTGAATCGCGAAGAGTGTGCGCGGCCGACGACGACGGCGGAGTCGCTCGCAGCGATGGCGCCGGCGTTCCCTGTTCTGGCGGATCAATATCGTGACGCGCTTGGCGATCGCCTGATCGATCATCGCCACACGGTGGGTCACGCACCGCCTATGGCCGATGGCGCGGCGATGGCGTTGATTGGTGCAGATGCGGCAGGCGCGCGTGCGCGCATCGTGGCGTGGGCCGAAGCGGGCGGCGATCCGGCGCAATCGCTGACAGCAGGCTTCACGGCCATGCAGCGCGTGCTTGAGAAGGCGCGTCTCACACTGAGCGATCTCGACCGCATCGAGTTCATGGAAGCGTTCGGCGTGACCATCGTGACGTTCATGCGCGACTTCGGGCCCGATGCGGCGAAGGTGAATGTTGGCGGTGGACACATCGCGAAGGGGCACCCGATGGGCGCGACGGGGGCCATCCTGCTTGCGTCTCTGCTCGATGCACTCGATGCAAGCGGCGGCAAGTTGGGGCTTGTGGTGGCCGCCGGCGCGTCTGGCGTTGGCAGCGCCATGATCGTCGAACGGTTGGAGCGCTGAAGTGCGATTGGATCAGCTGGGACTAATCGCGCGCCACAAGGATATGATCGCGCGCGCAATCGATGCCGTCGAGACGCGCAAGAGCTGGAGTCCGTTCAAAGACTCGCCATCAACCAAGATCCACGGCGCCGAGAAGCCAGCCGCCGGCAAAGCCGCATTCGAGGCTCGGCTTGGAAAGCGCTATGACCTCGGACAACCGGGTGTCATCGCCTGGGTCGGTGAAGAGGTCTCGCCTTACACGCAAGAGCCGCTTGGCATCACTTATCCCGCCAGCGATCCGCAAGCGCTGATTGACGCCGCGCAGCGGGCGATGCCTGCGTGGGTAAAGAGCGACCCGGAAGTTCGCATGGCGCTGTGCGCCGAAATGGCGATCCGCTTGTACGAGCGCAATTTTGAAATGGCGCAGGCCGTCATGCATGTGGCGGGACAAAGCTACACGCAGGCGTTCAGCGGGTCAGGGCCGAACGCGCTGGATCGCGGCATCGAAGCTCTGGCGTACGCAGCCAAGGCGATCCGGAGCGTTGCACCGCGCGCTGCTTATCATCGCGACTTCGCTGGTGAGCCGGTTGCGCTGGATAAGACATACACATTGCAGCCGCGCGGCATCGGGCTGGTGATCTGCTGTGCGTCCTTTCCGACGTGGAATGCGTATCCGGCGATGTTCGCCAATCTCGCGACTGGCAATCCGGTGATCGTGAAACCGCACCCGATCGCAGTCTTGCCGATGGCGATCGTGGTTGAGACATGCCGTGACGTGCTGGGCGAGTTTGGCTTTGACGCAAATCTTGTGACGCTCGCCGTCGATACGCTGGCTGCGCCGATCGCCGGCGCGTTCATCGATGATCCGGCGGTGCAGATTATAGATTTCACAGGCAGCCCGCGTTATGGCGGGCATCTAGAGCGGACAGTGACGGGCAAGCTGCTGTTCACGGAAACGGCTGGCGTCAATTCCATCGTTGTGGAGTCCGTCGACAGCCTGCCGAGCACAGCGCGCGCTATCGCACGTGCGACGTGTCTTTTCTCAGCGCAGATGTGCACCAGCCCGCAAGTCGTTTACGTGCCGAAGGGTGGCATCTCGACGAGCGACGACCGCGCGTCGTTTGGGGACGTCGCGCAAGCCATCGTCGCAGAGATCGAGGCGATCGCCGAAAATCCTGCGCAGGCGTCCGCGATCATGGGCGCGGTGCAGGGCAAGGTAAGCCTGGACGTCGTGCGGGAGACACGAGAGGCGGCGTCGAAGCATGGTTTGAGCGTGCTGCGCGAGGCGGCGCCATATGAGCATCCGCAGTTTGCCAATGCGCGGACGTTGACGCCATTGGTGCTTGCGGTTGAACCGAAGCATCAGGATCTTTACGCCGAAGAACGCTTCGGGCCGGTATTGTTAGTCGTCGCGGCGGAGAGCAGCGATGCGGCGGTGGCGGAAGCGACTCATCTCGCAAAAACCCGCGGCGCCATTTCGTGCTATCTCTATTCGACCGACGAAGCCTTCATAGATCGCTCCACCGATCTCTACGCCAATGCCGGCGCCAACCTTTCGATCAATCTCACCGGCGCGATGTGGATCAACTTCGCCGCCGCCTACAGCGATTACCACGTCACCGGCCTCAACCCGGCGGGTAATGCCTGCCTGACTGACCTTGCATTCGTGGCCTCGCGCTTCAGGATCGTCCAGCGCCGCCGTCCGTTGGCAGCGAAGGAAGCCGTCTGATGATCGTCGTGCCGGCCGAACGCATTGCTGATTTCAAGAAGCGTGGCTGGTGGGGCGACTTGCGGGTCGATGACCTGTTCGAAAAGCATGTGCGTGAGAAGACCGACAAGGAAGCTTGTGTCGATCCGATCAATTGCATGGACATCGTTGGGCGTGAGCCGAAGCGGCTGACGTGGTGGCAGTTAGAGGATCTGGTTGGGCGTTTCGCAGCGGTGCTGACAGCGCATGGGTTGCGCAAGGACGATGCACTGGTGGTGCAGCTCCCGAACCTGGTCGAGCTGCCGGCAATTTATCTGGCGTGCGCGCGCCTCGGCATCATCGTGAGCCCGGCGCCAGTGCAGTATCGTGAGAACGAACTGGCGTACATTTGCCAGAGCATCGATGCCAAGGCTGCGATCACCGCCTGCCGGATCGGCAAATATCAACATGGCGATATGCTGGTGCGCGTGAAAGCTGAGGCGCCGGCGCTGCAACACGTGTTCGCGCTGGGGGACGCAGTTGAGGGTGCAATCGAGATCGAGCCGCTGCTCGCACGCGTGAAGCAATCTGAACTCGCTGCAGCGCAAAGGGCTGAGCAGGAAGCAAACGTCAGCGCCGATGATATCCTGACGATCTGCTGGACCTCGGGCACTGAAGCGCGGCCAAAGGGTGTGCCGCGTAGTCACAACGAATGGATCATCATGGGCGAGGGCGTCGTCCACGCGGGCGACATTGAGGATGGCGACAACCTGCTCAACCCGTTCCCGATGGTGAACATGGCCGGCATCTCGACGTCGTTCGTGAGCTGGCTGCTGGTGGGCGGCAAACTCGTGCAGCATCAGCCGTTCGATCTGCAGGTGTTTCTTAAGCAGATCCGTGAGGAGAAGATCGACTACACGGTCGCGCCGCCAGCGATCCTCAATCTGTTGCTGCAAAACGAGGCGCTGCTCGACGGCATCGATTTCGAACGCTTGCAGAATATTGGCTCAGGCTCGGCGCCCTTGTCGGAGTGGATGGTCGACAGCTTCCACAAGAAGCACGGTGTGCAGATCACGAATTTCTTTGGCTCGAACGAGGGCGCGTCGTTTCCGAGCACGTACCGTGATGTGCCCGATCCAGCGCAGCGCGCCGCTTATTTTCCGCGCTTCGGTGAGGGCTTCAAATGGGACTCGCGCCTGCACGATCGCATCTTCACGCGTTTGGTTGACCCAGAGACGGAGCAAGAAATCACAGAACCCGGCAAGCCCGGCGAGTTGCGCGTGAAAGGCGCGACGATTTTCTCGGGCTATTGGCGCGCGCCGGAGATCAATGCGCGGGCGTTCGATATGGATGGTTGGTTTCGCACTGGCGATCTCTTCGAACTCGCGGGCGATAGGCTGCAATTCTATCGGTTTGTGGGGCGCTTCAAGGACATCATCATTCGCGGTGGGATGAATATTTCCTCGGAGGAGATCGAAGGGCATCTCGTGGGGCATCCGGCGGTTGCGGAAGCGGCCGTTGTCGGGGCGCCCGATGAAACGCTGGGTGAGCGCTTGTGCGCGTTTGTGGTGTTCAAGCCTGAGCAGAGCGCCGACATGGCGGAGATCAATCGCTTTCTGACGCAAGACAAGAAGGTCGCGGTGTTTAAACAGATCGAGCGCATGGAGACGATTGCGGCGCTGCCGCGCAATCCGGTCGGCAAAGTCCTGAAGCGCGAACTGCGTGAAAGGTTGTCGCAACCGGCATGAGCGCGCCGTTTCCATACAAGATGCGCCTGCCAGTGTTCTGCGCGCCGATGTTCTTGGTCACCGGACCCGAACTTGTGATTGCTGCGTGCAAGGCCGGCATCGCTGGTGCGTTTCCGACGCCGAACACGCGCACGAGCGCCGAGCTTGATGCGTGGATGGGTGAAATCACGAGTGCGCTGTCGCCGGGCGATGGGCCGTGGGTGGCGAACCTTATCACGCACTCGACAAACACGCGGCTCGCAGACGATCTCAAGCTCGTCGCGCAGCACAAGCCGCCGATCGTCATCACGGCGCTTGGTTCGCCGAAACCGGTGATGGAGACCGTGAAGGGCTACGGCGGGTTGGTGTTCGCCGACGTTGTGAGCCTAAAGCTCGCACGGAAAGCCGCCGAAGCGGGCGTGGACGGCATGGCATGCATCAGCGCGGGTGCAGGCGGGCACACGGGGTATCTCTCTGCGTTCGCGTTCATCTCAGCGGTGCGCGAATTCTTCGACGGCTACATCACTGTTGGCGGTGGCATTGCGGATGGCGCGGGTGTTGCTGGCGCCGTCGCCGCAGGCGCCGACTTTGTCTACATGGGCACGCGCTTTTTGCCGACGCTTGAGAGCCGCGCGCAGGATGCGTATAAGCAGATGATCGTGGACTCGAATGCGGACGATCTCGTCGTCTCAGCTGCGATCACCGGCACGCCGGCGTCGTGGCTGAAGGCCAGCCTCGCCGCATCGGGACGAAATCCCGACGACCTCGGCGGCCCCGCGCAGCGCGATTACTCGGGCGAGTCGGCGAAACGTTGGCGCGATATTTGGGCCGCAGGACAAGGCGTTGGCCGCACGCGCGCGATAGAGAGCGTCGCGCAAGTGGTCGATGATCTTGAACGCGAATATCAAGCGGCGATCGCGCGATTTAAGTCGCTGACTTAGGGCCGCGCGACGACGAAGCTGACGACTGTGCCGAGTGAGCCGCCGATGTTCAACGTCTGATAGGTGCGCGCGCCTTCGACCTGGTAGTCGCCCGCAGTGCCCGTCACTTGGCGCCCGGCATCAAGCAACATGCGCGCGCCCGTCGCGCCGACGGGATGGCCGACACCAATCAATCCGCCTGAAGCGTTCACGGGACAGGCGCCGCCCATCTCGATGACGCCATCTTCGATCGCGCGCCAGCTTTGGCCGGGTGCCGTGAGGCCGAGATGATCGATGGCCATGTATTCGGTCGAGGTGAAGCAGTCGTGCAGCTCGATGCCGTTGAGCGACGACACGCCGGGCAGATCCGCGCGCTTCCAGGCATCGGTGATCGCTTTGCGGACGTGCGGGAAGATGTAGTCCTGGCCTTTGCTGCGCTCGATCTTGTCGAGGAAGCGGATGCCGGCATTGGCGTGGCCCCAGCCCGTGATTTGTGGGAAGTCAGCTGGCTTGGCGCCGCGCTTCTTGGCGTAGCTCTCGATGAAGCGATCCGAGGCGACGATGATGGCGACGGCGCCATCCGTGATCTGCCCGCAATCCTGACGGCGCGTGCCGGGTTCGATGATGGGGTTGAGTTCATCGTTGTCGGTGAATGCCTCCGCATCGAAACGCCACTTGCGCGTTTGCGCCAACGGATTGCGCATCGCATTGGTGCGGTTGATCTCGGCGATGCGGTTGAGGTACCGGCGGTCGAGGCCGTAGCGTTCGTCGTATTCCTTGGCGATGCGGCCGAACACGGCGGGCCACATGAAACGGCACTCGATGTCTTCGTGTCCTTGCCATGACGCGGCGTTCTGCACCTTCGAGGCCTCGTCGCCCGGCAGGTTCTTTTCTTCTTCGACGCCGAGGATCATGACGCAATCGTAGCGACCGGCTTCGATCTCAGCCGTGGCGGCAAGCACAGCGATCGAACTCGACGCGCACGCCGCTTCGTGGCGCATTGCGGGCTTGCCGTAGAATTCCGGCTTAACTTGCGCAACCATCGCGGCGAGGTGGCCCTGGTTGCGATAAAGCTCGCCGAATGCGTTGCCGACGTGGATCGCATCGATGTCGTTTGCATCCAGGTTCGTCGCCGCAAGCGCCCCGTCGATGGCTTCGCGCATCATGTCGGTGAAATCCAATCCCTCGCGCGACCACACACGCGCGAAATCGGTTTGGTGTCCGCCGAGCAGATAGATCGCCATGAACACGCGTCCTCAGATTGCCGTTCTGCAGCATGCTAAGACGTCAGTCCGGAAATGCAAGTGACGGCTGCGTTCAGCTCCGCGCGTAGGTGACGCCGCCGTCGACGATCACCGTTGAACCCACGACGTAATCGCCGGCGCGTGACGCGAGGTAGATCGCGGCGCCCGCCATGTCTTCGGTTGTGCCGACGCGTTTTGCTGGGATCGCTTGCGCGACCATGTCGCCGTGATCGCGCGCGACACGGTTCATGTCTGACGGGAATGCGCCCGGTGCAATCGCGCTGACGGCGATGCTGTCTTGGATGAGCCGCAGCGCCATGCGCTTGGTGAGATGGATAAGGCCGGCTTTGCTCGCCGCGTATGAATAAGTCTCTTGCTGGTTCACCGAGACGCCGTCGATCGAGACGATGTTGATCACCTTAGCGAGATGACCTTTCGCAGCGCCGCGCTTCAACGCTTCGTGCAGTTTTTGCGTGAGGAAGAACGGCGTCTTGACGTTGAGGTCCATAACCTTGTCCCAGCCGTTTTCCGGAAACTCGTCGAACGCCGCGCCCCAAGCCGCGCCCGCATTGTTGACGAGGATGTCGAGCGTGTCCTCGTGACCGAGGAAGGCGTCCGCCATCTTTTGTGCGCCGTCAGCCCCAGCAGCGTCGACAACAAGCGGAATGCAGGGGCCGATCGCTGAAAGTTCAGTCGCGGTTTCTTCGAGCGCGCCGCCTTTGCGGGCGGAGATATAGACCTTCGCGCCTTGGTGCAGGAAACCTTCGGCGATCATCTTGCCGATGCCGCGCGAGCCACCGGTGACGAGCGCGACGCGACCTTTGAGTGAGAAGAGATCTTTCATGTGCTTCAGGCCTGCTGCTGTTGTTGCTTTTGTTGTTCGGCGATGATGGCGTCGTCGATTTCGCGTGCGCGGACGGCTGCCGGGCGACCCACCAATCGCGCCATGTACGGTTCGAACGCGGCGCGCTTTTCGAGCGTGCCGAACTGTACGCCCCACATGATGTGCGACCCGAAATAGACGTCGGCGGCGGTGAAACGATCGCCCGCAATGTATGGTGTGTCCTTGAGCGCGTACTCGAGCGCATCGAGCACGTGTTTCATCGAGCCGAAGCCGAGCATGCGCTCTTTGTCTTCTGTCGCGGTCCAGCCCATGGACTTGGCATTGGCGGCCGCTTCGATCGGGCCAGCAGCGAAGAACATCCAGCGATAATAGCGCGCGCGCTCTTCATTGTTTGCCGGGGCGAGCCCGGCTTGCGGGAAAACGTCGGCGAGGTAGGCGCAGATCGCGGCGCCTTCCGTGACGACAGCATTGCCGTGCTTGATCGCCGGCACTTTGCCCATCGGATTGATTGCGAGGTAGTCCGGGCCTTTCATGCTCGTACCGTAGCCGAGAATTTCAGTTTCATAGGGCTGGCCGATTTCCTCCAGCATCCAGCGGATGATGCGCCCGCGCGACATCGGATGGGTGTAGTAGGTGAGCTTATCGGCCATGGACGTTCCTCCGTTGTCTTTGGCATAAACCGCTCATGGCCAAGAGCAAGAGCGTAACGATCTACGGGATCAAGAACTGCGACACGATGAAGAAGGCGCGCACGTGGTTGGATGACCACGGCGTCGCGTACGTGTTTCATGATTACAAAGCCGAGGGGATCGACAAGCCGACGTTAGAGCGTTGGGCAAAAGAGGTCGGCTGGGAAATCTTGCTCAACCGCGCCGGGACAACGTTTCGCAAGCTGCCGGACGCGCAGCGCGAAAACGTGACGGAGAAGAAGGCGATCGCGCTGATTCTGGAGCAGCCGAGCATGATCAAGCGGCCGGTGCTTGATGTGGGCGGCAAGCTGCTGGTGGCTTTTAAGCCTGAGGCTTACGCGAAGGTGTTTAAGTAGGTCATTCCAGACACGCGAAGCGTGATCTGGAATCCAGAACTTCCGTTGCAGCGTTGACCCTGGATTCCAGATCGGCCTTCGGCCGTCTGGAATGACTCGATTTATGAGTGAGCGCCAATCCAACTGTCCGCGGCATCCAAAATCTCCACCAGCACCTCGGCATCCTTGCGTCCGCTCTTTGCGGGCACGTGAAAGCTGTGATCGGCGTGGTCGAAGAGCGCGAGTGTGGCGCGTTTGCTGAGGCGCTTGGCAACAGGCTTCAGTAGATCGAGCGACGCCAGCGCATCGTTCGTGCCTTGCAACCGGCAGGATGGAGCGGGAAGGCGAAGAAGATGAGGCCGCGCACATTGGTTAGCGGCGCTAGCGCCTGGGCTTGCGATGTCATCCGCCCGCCGAACGATTTGCCGCCGGCGAAGATCGGCGCCGTGGGTGCGAGTTCGTTTGCTTTGGCGACGGCTGCGCGGACTGCCTGATGCGCGAGCGCCGGTGCATCCGGCCGTCCCGACCCGCGCTCCATATAGAGAAAATTGTAGCGCAACGTCGCGATGCCGCGTGCGGCCAAGCCTTCGGCGATTGCGCTCATCGATTTGTGCGCCATCCCCGCGCCCGCGCCGTGCGCGAAGACGTAGATGGCCTTCGCGTTCGGCGGTTCCAGCCACAGGCCGCTGACTGTGGCGTCTCCGTCGAGCGCAATCGTGATCGGCTTTGGCGTCATCGCGCCATCTTACATGCCGGGGATCGGCAGGCACTCCATGATCTCGACGGCGTCACCCGGAAAGATGGTGAAGTGAGGATGGTCCTCGAACAGTTTCGCAGCGGCTTCGTGCGTTTCAGCCTGGACGACCAGGTAGGCCGCCAGATTGTTCTTGATGTCGGTGACGCCGTTGAGGCCGGTGCGCTTGGTCGTCCCAAGCGGCGCGCCGTTGTCGACGATTGAAGCTTGGTTCCTCGCAACCCACGCGCCCCAGGCGGCAATGCCTTTTTGCTCGCGCGCGCTGCGATCAGCATCGTTCAGCGTGTCCCATCCGGAGCGTTCACGCGCGGACGTGTTGCCTGTGAAGACGGCAAGATACTTCTTCATGTCGAAATCCTTTTAGTTGCCGGCCAGGAATGCATCGAGCTTGCCGAGCAATTCCTGCCAGCCTTGCTCGCGCATCGTCACGTTGTCACCGCCTTCGAAGAACGCGCCGTGCTCGGTAAAGATGAGGCGCGAGCCTTTGTCTGCGGGCTTGATCTCCACCGTCGCCAGCGAGACGCTGAAGCGCGCGCCGTTGCGGGCCATTGAGTAGGTGAAGACGATGCGCTCGTTCTCGATGACCTCATTGAAGACCGTCTCATTGCTGAAGGCGGTTTTTTCGCCGAACACTTCTTCGCCGCGCCGGAAACCGTAGGTGCTCTTTTCCGTACCGCCTTCGCGGAAGTCGATTTCGTAAGACTGGATGTCCCAGCCTTCGCCTTCGACAAACCAGGAGCGCTTCGCGACGGGATCTGACCATGCCGCATAAACGCGCTGCGGCGAGGCCGAGTAGAAGCGTTCGATCACG
>JAPLOL010000172.1 GCA_026400735.1 Alphaproteobacteria bacterium
GCCTTCATGCCTTCGCGAACGATGGCTTGAGCGAGAACCGTAGCAGTGGTGGTGCCGTCGCCGGCTTCGTCGTTGGTCTTGGAAGCAACTTCACGAATGAGCTGAGCGCCCATGTTCATGAACTTATCTTCGAGTTCGATTTCCTTCGCGACGGTGACGCCGTCCTTGGTGGTGCGCGGGGCGCCGAAGGACTTTTCGATCACGACGTTGCGGCCCTTCGGGCCGAGCGTGACTTTTACCGCGTTGGCGAGGATGTCGACGCCGGCGAGCATACGCTCACGGGCATCGGCGCCGAAATTTACAATCTTAGCAGCCATTGGTGCTGAACCTTCTTGGATTGCGGGTCTTCAGACCCGCAGAATTTCTGAAACGAAGAGCGCGTCTGAAGACGCGCGATCCGAGGCGCTTAGGCCGCGTCCTTCTTCTTCGACTTCTTCTCTTCGATGACGCCGAGGATGTCCGACTCCTTCATGATGAGGAGTTCTTCGCCATCGACTTTCACTTCCGTGCCCGACCACTTGCCGAACAGGATGCGGTCGCCGGTTTTCACGTCGAGCTCGATGCGCTCGCCGTCTTCATCGCGCGTGCCTGGGCCGACGGCGACGACTTCGCCTTCTTGCGGCTTCTCTTGAGCCGTTTCGGGGATGATGATCCCGCCGCGGGTCTTTTCTTCTTCTTTTACGCGCTTCACGAGCACGCGGTCGTGCAGGGGACGAAAGCTCGCCACTGGTGATACTCCCTTGGTTACTAAGGCCTTTTGCCTCCCAAGCTGGCTGTTAGCACTCGCCAAGCTTGGTTGCTAAGTCCGGGAAATAGGGGGCCCGCGGGGGCGGGTCAACCAGGTAAGAGGCGGAGCAGGCAGCGAAATTCGCATTCCCGGTGGGCGCTGGCCCCTTCCAGGGCATTCGCGCGTTCAAGTGGTATGACGCGTCCCGGTCCCAATGAGCCTGAACCGGATGGCCCTGAGCCGCCCTCCCAACCGCCAACTGAAGTGCCCGAGCCGCCGCTAAGCGATCCGCCGCTGCCGCCTGGGACGCCGCCGCCGGTTGTGGCGCGGCCGCGCCGGGCGATCGTGCTCCACTAGCGCGCTTAAAGACGATCGCGCAGGGTCACCGCGTAAGCGGCGGAGGCTTCATGAGATACGCGTTGTTGGCTTGCCTGGCTCTGGTCGCGCCCATGTTTGCGGCTCCCGCGTTTGCAGGTGATGTGGAGCGGTTGGAGCTTGCGCGCAGGTTCGTGGCGACGCGCTCCGAAGCGACGGAGATGCGTTTCTTCGATGCGACGTTGCCGTACTACCTCAGCGCTATCGAGCAGACGGTGAACATCACGGACCTCGAGCGCGCGCGTCTACCTGATCTGCTACGCGAAGAGTATCGGGCGGCGCTGGTCACCGCGCGCGAGCACACGGCCGAGACATACGCGCGGCTCTTCACGGAGGACGAACTGCGCGAACTGGTGGGCTTCTACGAAAGCGGCGTCGGTCGCCGGTATCTGGAGCACCAGGGCGAGATCCAGCAGGACAGCATTGATCTGCAAAGAGCGATGAACGCGGCGGTATTGCAGAACGCCGCCGAGCGCATGCTGGAAGAGCGCGGCGCGCAGCATTTTTGACGCGAGTCAGGTGTGCTGCGCAGCTGTTTGACACGATTTGGCGCCAGTCGGCTTGATCCGTGGCAAAGCTCAGACAAATGTCCGGCGAACACAGGCGGCGTTGGTACTCGGGAGTAAGTCTATATGCAGAAACTAAAGGCGATGGCGGCTGCGGCTGTCGTCACGCTGGCGATCGGCGCCGCCTCCGCTCAAACACCGCCGCCGCCACCGCCGGGGCCGCTGCCAGGGGATGCGCGGACGGACGGTCGTGGTGAGCGCGGCCCGCTGTTCGTGAACCCCATGGGGCAACCGTTTCGCGCCAATCCTGAGAGCCGGCGCCCGCCCATTTTGTTGTGGCTAGCGCATGCGGACACGGACCACGATGAGCGCATCAGCCGCGATGAGTTCATAACCGAGGCGATGGCGTTCTTCGCGAATGATCTCGACGCGAACCAAGACCATAGCGTGATCCCGTTGGAGTCGACGGAGTTTCGACGCTTGCACGCGCCTGAGACGATGAACCTGGATACGGCGCCGGTGACGGTGACTTCGCCACGACAGCGGCGCGAAAGCGGCACGGGCATACGCGGCGCGCGGCCGGAGGTTCGCACGCAGGCAGGCCCAGAAGGCGGGATATCGCAATCGGTTCCACAGCGCACGCGCGGCCAAGCTCCGTCGCGCCGCTCGGGACGTTTGCGGCAAGATGAGATCATGCTCGGCGCTGAAGTTGAGCCCGTGATGTCGTGCGATCGCGATTTCAGTCGGCGCATCGACGCAGCGGAATTCCAAGCGTGCGCCGAGCGACGCTTCGTGGCGCTCGATATCAATCGCGACGGCTATTTCGAACTGCACGAATCCGAACGCGCGCGGGCGATGTTGTCGGCGTACGAAGAGTAAGCGTTTAAGCGCACTGCAAAACAAAAAGAGCCGCCTCGTCAGGAACGAGGCGGCTCAATTTTTAAGTCCCGAGACGCGTTAGTAGTAATACATCGCGTCGAGTACGAGACCGCTTGAGACCACGATCAGAAGGATATCGCGGCCGACCAGGATGTAGCGGCAGCCATACGGAGCGGGCGGCAGCCGGTAGTAAAGGTCGTACGGAATTTCTTCCCAGTAGATATCGTACGGAAGCTCGTAGCCAACGCGCCAATCGCGATACGGGCGACGCCAGCCGTTGTAGCCGTACCAATAATAGTTGTGGCCGTAGAAGCCCGAGAAGATCAGCGAATAGCCACGGTCGAAGTAGAAGCCGTAGCGAATGCTGCGCCAATCGTTGTAGCGCGGGCGAGACCAGTCGCTGTGGTTGCTGTGCCAGCGGTTGTAGCGATCGCGATCGCGGCGGCCATCGTCGCGGCCGCGGCCCCAATCATTGCGGCCATAGTCGCGGCCACCGCCACGTCCGCCGTTCCAGTTGCTGTCGCCGCCACGCCCGCGGCCGTCGTTCCAATCGCCACGGCCGCGACCATTGTTGTCATCGCGTCCACGACCATCCCATTGGCCACCGTTGTTGTCGCCGCGCCCGCGCCCAGCGTTGTCGTCGCCACCGCGTCCACGGCCATCCCATTGGCCGCCGTTGTTGTCGCCGCGTCCGCGCCCAGCGTTGTCGTCACCGCCGCGTCCGCGACCATCCCATTGGCCACCGTTGTTGTCGCCGCGCCCACGCCCAGCGTTGTCATCGCTGCCGCGTCCACGGCTGTCCCATTGGCCGCCATTGTTGTCGACACGTCCGCGGCCGCCGTTGTCTTCGCCGCGTCCGCGTCCATCCCATTGGCCAGTTTGGCCGGCGTTCTGACCGCCGCGGCCATTCCACTGACCGCCATTGGTTTGACCGGCGCCGTTATCGCCGCGGCCGCGACCATCCCATTGGCCGCCGCCATCGCCGCGACCGCGTCCGCCGCCATCGCCGCGACCTCGGCCGTCATTACCGGCTTGTTGTGGGGGAGGCGGCGCTGGTGGAGGCGGCGCCTGTGTTTGTTGTTGTTGATCCCATCGGCCACCTTGGCCGCGGTCACCGCCTCTGTCGCCGCGATCTCCACGATCGCCGCGATCACCACGGTCGGATTGTTCGCCTTCACTTTGGCGACTTCGGGAGTGTTCTCCCCGTTGAGCGTAAGCCGGTGTCGCCACCCAAGCTGTCGCGCTCAAGGCGGCCACTGCCGCGATGAGGGCTTTTTTCATGTTGAGGCTCCCAGTGTGCGTGCGTGCACATTTCCTCGCAGCGTTGACGATGGCGAGGATCGCCTGAACCGAACCTGAATCGAGGAAATGGAGCCTGTCGGCCGAAGTCAGCTCAGTTTGAGGCCGTTCAACAAGAAGCGCACCGCCCGGGCGACATGCGCCTTAAGGTCGGCGTCCGAGATCTCGTAATTCTCGACAGACAGGGCCTGGAAGTGGTGCTGGCTGCGCAAGAGATCGATGAAATAGGTGACGCTTTCGGTGGCGTCGGTCTCGCTGAGGCCTGCGTCCCGCAGGAGCTTGGCCAGCTCTTCGAAGATCATATTGGCGCCGCCCGACGCGAAGTAGCGACGCATAGGCGCGGGCAGCTTCCGGCCCTCGCTGACCATCACGCGGAAGAACGAGAGGCTGTCGCGCTGTAGGAGGCGTCGCAGGAAATGCTCGCCGACGACCTGGAGAGCCTTCTCGAGCGGGAGGCCATCCACATCTTGGGACGGGCGCATTTCCCGCGCGAAGCGATCGTGCTGATCCTGCATAAACGCCAGGAAGAGCCCCTCCTTGTTCCCGAACTGGGCGTAGAGGGTCGCTAGTGAGCCGCCCGCTAAGCGAACCACGTCGTTGACGCTGGCGGCTTCGTAGCCGTGCTCAAGGAAGACTTCCCGAGCCGCCTGGAGAAAGGCTTGCCGGCGGGCGACGCCGCGATCGGGCTGACGCCCTTCAGGCTCAACGGTCTTGATCGCGGTGCTTCCCATTAAATCTGTCACATCATTCACGTTCCTGTGAGGATAATCTGGTCATGTGCGGGCGCAAGCGATTGGACCTACGCCATACGAACTATACGGAACCTCGGGCTACCTGACGTTGGGTAGACTTGAAGCGCGGGTAGCGGTGGCTACGTTTAGGGCTGGGCCAGTAGGGTCCGGGCTAAATCAAGTTTCCTCCCATGCCAGACGACGCCGGACTTCGGCTCGATGCCTCGCGTGCGACTGCTAAGGTGCGCGCGATGACCCAATCCATTGGACGCCGCCGGCTGATGATCGCTGGTGGCGTGATCCTGTTTCTGTTGGTCGCCTGGTGGGGCGGCAATTGGTTTTTCGTCGGACGGCACATGGTGGCGACCGAGAACGCGTACGTGCGCGCCGACATCTCACTGATCTCGCCGCAAGTGCAGGGAAACGTGCGCGCCATCCCGGTGGCGGAGAACCAAGTCGTGCATGTCGGTGACGTGCTCGTTGAGATCGATCCTTCCGATTATCAGTCGCGTGTCGCTGCGGCGCGTGCGGCGCTTGCTGAAGCTGAGGGCGCGCGGGCTTCGCAGCGTGCGGGACGCGCGCTCGCGTCCGCCGATGTCGCGCGTTACCGGCCGCTGGCTGAGCGCGGATTGCTTTCGCCGGCGCGCATGCAGCAGCTTGAGATTCAAGCGCGGCAGGCCGGCGGCGGCGCTGCCGCTGCAGATGCGGCCGTCGAAGCGGCGGCGGCGCAACTCGCGCAAGCGGAGTTGGATCTAGAGCGCACGATTATCCACGCGCCGATCGACGGCGTTGTCGGTGATCGACAAGTGCAGTTGGGGCAGATGGTGCGTGTTGGCGCGCCGCTGATGTCCGTCGTGCCAGTGCAATCGGTTTATGTCGTCGCGAATTTCAAAGAGACGCAGATCGAGAATTTTCAGCCGAACCAACCGGTGACCATCCGCGTCGACATCGCGCACAATCTGCGCTTGCGCGGCACAGTAGACTCGATCGCGCCTGCGAGCGGCACCGAGTTCTCGATCATCCCCACCGACACCGCGACAGGCAACTTCACCAAGATCGTGCAGCGCGTGCCGGTGCGTATTCGCCTTGAGCCGGGGCAAGAGGGCTTGGCGCTGTTGCGGCCCGGCCTCTCTGCAAGCGTCACGGTGGACACACGCGAATGAGCGACGCCGCTCTCGCGGCTAAGCCAGACGATTCACCGCCGCTCTATATTTGGGTCGGCTTTATCGCCATGGTCGTCGGGCAGTTCATGGCGATCCTGGACATCCAGATCGTCGCGAGCGCGATTGGCTCGATTCAGGCGGGCGTGAGCGCTAGCCGCGATACATCAGCTCACTGATTATTTTCCGCGCGCTGCAAGGTTTCTCCGGCGCAGCAATGATCCCCACCGTGATGGCGACGCTCTATCTCGCCTTCCCGCAACGGCTGCAGCCGATGACGGGCGCGATGATGGGGATGGTGATTACGCTCGCGCCCTCCCTCGGGCCGACGATTGGCGGCATCGTCGCCGAAACGCTGGGTTGGCGCGCGCTGTTCTGGGTGAACGTCGTGCCAGGCATCCTGATCACGATCATCATCTGGAACACGATGGGCTCGCTCGGCAAACCGCAGTTCGATCTCCTGAAGAAGATCGATCTCATCGGCCTGCTTGGGCTCGCCATGTTCTTAGGGGCCGCAGAGTACACGCTCGAAGAGGGGCCTTCGAACGAGTGGTTTGCGTCTAGCGAAGTGACGATGTGGGCGCTGGTGTCGCTCGCAGGCGCGGCCTTGTTCTTCTATCGCGCCTTTAAGGCCGAAACGCCCATTGTGGATCTCAAACCGTTTAGTTCGCCGACGTTCGCGATCGGCGCCTGTCTCGGCTTTGTGCTGGGACTTGGGTTGTTCACGTCCGTGTTCCTGACACCGCTCTTCCTTGGTTCCGTACGCGGATACAGTGCGCTGCAGATCGGGCACACGATGTTCGTGCAGGGCGCAGTGATGTTCTTGACCGCGCCGATCATCGGGCAAATCGGGCGGCGCATGCAGGATACGCGTCCGCTTGGCATTCTCGGCTTCTTGCTTGTTGGCCTTTCGTGCTGGGTGCAGGCGCACCTGACGGCGGAGGCAGGGTTCTGGGAAATGGCGCTGCCACAAGTGTTGCGCGCGTTCGGCCTGATGATGACGTTCAACTCGGTGATGCAGCCGGCGTTGCAATCGTTGCCGCCGCAGCTGGTTCATTCGGGCGCCGGGCTTTTCAACACGTTCCGCAATCTCGGCGGCGCGTTTGGCATTGCGGCGCTGGCCACCGTGCAGGCGCATTCGTTCGCGTTGCACCGGCAGGAGCTCTACGCAGCCGCCAATCCAAACAATCCGCATGTCGCGGGCATGATTGCCGGCATGCAGACGTACCTGGAGCAAACGGGCGCGTCCGATCCCGAACGCCAGTCGTTGATGCGCTACGCCGCGCTCTTGGACCGCGAGGCGTTGGTGATGACGTTCAACGATCAGTTCTTGTTGTTGGCGGTGGTAATCAGCTTGTCAGCGTTCGCGATGCTGCTGCTGCGTCCGCGGCCGAAGATGGGAATGGGCGCTGGCGGTCCGCCGCCGAAGCTCGATGAAGCTGCAATGGCGCACTAAGCGGCGCAGATCGCGCCTTTGATGGCTTCCAGCATGTCGGGGCAGAGCGGCGCGGTTTTCGAACCGAAGGCCTCCACCAGAGCGCCGTCTTTGCCGATCAGGTATTTGTGGAAGTTCCAGCGCGGCAGTGCGCTTTCGCCCAGCTCTTCGGCGACCCATTGGTAGAACGGGTGGCGGCGCTCGCGCGACGTGATCTCGACCTTCGCCGCCATAGGGAAGGTGACGTGATAAGTCGTGTCGCAGAACTCGCGGATTTCTTTTTCGGCGGCCGGTTCTTGGTGACCGAAATCGTTGCAGGGCACGCCGATGATGACGAGGCCTTTGCCCACCTTGGCTTCGTACAGCGCTTCGAGATCGCGGTATTGCGAGGTGAAGCCGCACGCGCTTGCTACGTTCACCACGAGGATTGCTTTGCCAGCATAGTCGGCAAGCTTTACTTCGCCCGGCTCATCGAGTTTGGCGAAGCTGAAATCGTA
>JAPLOL010000046.1 GCA_026400735.1 Alphaproteobacteria bacterium
CGGTTCCTAGACGCGTTACAAGAAAGCCATGCAAATCTGGCGGCGATAAGGTGAGGTTGGTGACGCCGCGCACGATCCGCCCAAACAACGCGCAGAGGATGACATGATTTGCGCCGCTGTGGTCGGAAAACGCCGGACAAAGTTCAGCCCGTCACAAACGTGAGCGAAAGCTGAACGAATTGTGGCGCAGCCTTTCGATGCGCGTTTTTAACGAAGCGAAAACTTCTGATTTTACGTGGCCTTAAGCACGATGCGGCATCCCTTGGGGCTTGGGGACCGCAGAGGCTGACCAATGAGTGACAGTGCATGGGTGCTAAAGGGCATCGACCCGGAGACGCGTGATCGCGCCGTCCAGGAAGCCGGCCGCTTGGGCGTCAGCCTGTCAGACTATCTGACAGACATGGTGCTACGCGCCGCAATCACCGACCAAGTCGTCAGCGCACAGCCAGAAGAGCCTATCGCGCCGCAAGATGGCGTGGAGGCCGGCACCCGCCACCGCTTCCGCACGCTCGAACGCCGTCTTGAGCACTCGCTTGGCAGCCTCGACGCCGCACAACGCACGCTCGATGCGTCGTTTTTTGACATCAGCGAGCGCTTTGACGAGCTCGAAGGCCTGGCCAACGGCACCGCGCACGCGCTGCAGCAAGGTCTGCAAGATACCGCCGAACAGCTTATCGCCCTTCAGCAACAGGCCGAAGAGAGTGCTGCCGCCCGCGCTAGCGAGAACAACGCCGCGCATGAAGGCCTGGCCAGCTCGATCTCGGCTTTGGGCGCCTATGCCCAAGACATCGACACCATCGCCCGCCGCGCTGACAACAATGCCGGCGTTCTGGCCGATGCGCACGAAACATTGAAGCACGCCGTTGCGGTCGATTTCGCCGAATTCTCGGACCAGATCGCGCTCCGCCTCAATGTTGGCCTGCGCGATGTCGCCACCGCCGCCGACGAAGCCGCTGCCCAAGCCGACGCCGCCGTCGCCAATCTCGTGATCGAACTGCGCGGCGTTCGTGAATCGCTGGAGCAAAGCGTTGCCGAAGGCGTCGATGAAACCCGCCGCCGCGTCCACGCCGCCTTCTCCGATGCCGCCACGCGCATGGAAGCATTGTCCGACCGCGTCGATCTTGTTGAGCGCCAATCCGCCGTCAGCGCCGACCAAATCCGCGCGCGCATGGTGGACATGGAGGACGCCGCACAGATCGCGCTTGAAGACACCGCCGAAACACTCCGCCAGGCCGGCGCTTCGCTCGCCGCCGATCTCCAGCGCGCTCAACAAGACAATCGCGCGGCGCTTGAGAGCCTGCACAGCGACCTGTCCTCCGAGATTTCGGAGCTGAACGACCGCCAGCAGGGTTCGCTGGCACGACTTAAGCTACTCGACGCCGCCGTCAGCCATGGCGTCACCGACGTCAACATGCTGCGCGACCAAATGCTTGCCCGCGTCGCAGACGCCGAACGCACCGCCGCCGATCGCTCCGCGCAAGTGCTGAACATCGCCGCCGAACAAACCGAAGCCCTCACCGCTCGCCTCGCCCGCCACGTCTCGGACGCTGCGGAGACACACTTCCAGCTCCGCGCTGACAACGAGCGCGTCGAAGCCTCAACCATCGCTTCGCTCGAAAAGCTGGCCGGCGACATCGCTGCGGGACGCAGCGAAGCATCATGGCTGATCGAACAAGCGCGCACGCAAACCCAGGGCGAAGTCGCCGAATTGCGCGAGCAAACTTCAGGTTTCGGTGCGCGCCTCACGATCATTGATCTGGCCCTGCGCACGCAGACGTCGCTCATCGAACGCATTGCCAAGGTCGAAACCGCGCTCAACGACGCCGCCTCCGCAGCGAAGATGTCTGACATCGAAGCGCAAGTGAACGTGCTGCGCCAAGCTGTCGGCAAAAATGGCGACGAGGTTCTCGTCCGCCGCATTGAAGAATTGGGCGACCGTCTCGCCCACGCCGCGGATGGCGACGCCGCGCTCGACACCAAGCTCGGTGACATGGAAGCGCAACTCAACGTGCTCCGCCAAGCCATCGCCAAGAGCGGCGACGACGCGCTCGTGCGCCGCATCGAAGAACTCCGCGAAGGCATGGCTGAAGCCTCGCGCGGTGATGCCGCCCTCGACAACAAGCTTGCCGAGATCGAAGCGCAGCTCAACGTCCTGCGCCAAGCCGTTGCCAAGAACGGCGACGAGCAATTGATGCAGCGCATGACGCAGCTGGGCAACGAAACCCGTCTCAGCAGCGAGAAGACGGAAGATCTGGTCCGTCTCATGGGCCGCCTAACCGCCAACTATCAGGAAGCCACGTCGCAAGCCGACGAGCGCGTCCACAAGCTCGAAATGGCACTCGCCGATCTTCGGCTTGAACACATCTCGACCCGCGAGGCGCCGGTTGCTTCAGCCGACGATCTCGCCGCCCTGGCCAGCCGGATCAACACTATCGAGCGCCTTCAAACCGCGCCCGCCGATGTCACGGCGCTCGTCAGCCGCATCAACGCAGTCGAGCGTCTGCAAGCTTCCGCTGAGGACGTCTCCTCTCTCGCAAGCCGCGTGAACGCCGTCGAGCGCCTGCACGCAACCGCAATTCCAGAAGTAGCACCGCAAGAAATCGCTGCACTGCAACAGCGTCTGCTGGCGATGGAAACGCGCCAAGCTGAATTGCTGGATACGCTGCGCGCCGACATCGTCCGCTTCGTCAGCGACAATGACCGCCGAATCTCGACGCTTGAGCACACCGAGGTCGACTACAACCTCGCCGCTGAGTTCGACGATCTGCGCCGCCGCGTCGAAGAGCGCATCCTCGGCATCGAGCAACGCAGCGTCCGTACGCTCGAGCAAGTGGCCGACACGGTGCAAATGCTTGAAGAGCGCTTCGTCGCCCACAACGAAGCCGAGCGCCAAAGCGCCTAGGCGCACCTTCTGACGGGAATATCACGGTGGAACACGTGGCGCGCACGCCTCGTGTTTACGGCTTGGTAACTTCTGAAGCGCCTGGCTTAGCCCATGGCAAAATCCAATACGCTCAGCGCCGGTCTCGCCGTGTTCGCGATCATCTTCGCGGCGGCTCTCAGCTACATAGCTTTAAGCGCCGATCCCGCATCGCGCGCCGAAGCGCAAACGACGCAGCTCGTGAGCGCGGATTCAAGCGCACGTAGCGGCGTCATTGCCGGACGCGTTCGCGTCGTCGACGGCGACACCATCGAAGACATGAACAGCGACATCACCTATCGCCTCGTCAACATCGATACGGCCGAGACAGGCTCACGCGCCCGCTGCACGGCCGAACGCGATCTTGGCGATCGCGCCAAGGAAGCGGTTCGAACCCTTGTGGCCGGCGCACGGCGCATTGAGCTCAACCCGACTGGCCGGATCGACCGCTATGGCCGCACCATCGCCTTCGTTGTCATCGATGGCCGCGACATGGGCGAGACACTCATGGCCGAAGGACTTGCACGCCCGTGGCGCGGCCGCCGCGAACCATGGTGTGACGCCAGCGGCAACCTCATTCCGTAGGGCAGCCTTGCGGTGCGGCGCTTGAAAGCCGCGCCCGCGCGCCATAAGCCGGGTCTCCTCCTCCGAACCTGGAAATGCGCCCATGTCCGCTGCACTGGACGAACTGATCCGTATCCTCACCCTCGAACCGATCGAGGTGAATCTGTTCCGCGGCGTCTCACCGCCAGAAGAACGCCAGCGCATCTTCGGCGGTCAGGTCGTCGCGCAAGCTTTGATGGCCGCCTACAAAACCGTCGGCGGCCAAGTCTGCCATTCGCTGCAGAGCTATTTCATTCGCCCAGGCGATCCGAGCATTCCCGTGCTCTACCAGATCGAGCGCTCACGCGACGGCAAGAGCTTCGCCACACGCCGCGTCATCGCCATCCAGAAGGGCGAGCAGATCTTCAACATGGCCTGCTCGTTCCAGACACCAGAGGATGGCTACGAGCATCAGAGCGAAATGCCGACGCCAAAGTACTCGCCTGACGAAGTCGGCAAGTTCGTTGAGGCCTGGATCAAAAGTCAGCCCGAAGAAAACACACGCTGGCTGCGCAACGCGCCGATCGAGATGCGCGCCATCGATCCAGTGGACGTCTCAAAGCCGGTGCCGAAGCCACCGCAACAAAGCGTTTGGCTCCGCGCCCGCTCCGACGCCGGCGACGACATCGCGCTCAACCAAGCCTTCCTCGCCTACTCGTCCGACTATTCCCTGCTCGGCACCGCAATGCGCCCTCACGGCGTGAGCTGGCAGTCCGGCGTGCAGACGGCGAGCCTCGATCACATCATCTGGTTTCACCGCCCTACAAATTTTTCGAAGTGGCACCTCTACGTGCAGGACAGCCCAAGCGCATCTGGCGCGCGTGGCTTCAATCGCGGCGCTATCTATCGCGAAGACGGGACTCTCGTGGCGTCAACAGCGCAGGAAGGTCTCATTCGCAAGCGCTGACACAACTTTGCGCAACGCTTTACCGCAACCAGCGCGTGCGAAGGCAGTTTCGCTAATTTCGCGTTAGCAATGCCAGCGTAGCTTTCCCCGCTGCGATGAACCGTAAGTGGGTCGACAACGAGGTCTATTTCGGACCGGACAGGCGCAAGGGCGGCCTGGGAAAGCGCTGGGGCGACCGGCGCTCCTACGACGACGCCGGTGAACCGCCGCCCCTTGGCGCCGTGATGCGCCGCTTGCGCGTGCAACTCAACGGTGTGTTCTCAAGCGATGACCGCCGCCGCGTTTACGATCTCGCGCGCTTCGCAGCGTCCGAAGCCGAGCGCCAACATCTGCCTCAGTGCGCAGACCATCTGCGCAAAGTCCTCGAAGCGGTGAAGGCCGGTGATTTCACCAGCGCCGACTATTCGGTGGTCGAAGCCCAATCCGTCTTCAATGGCTCGCGCTAAGGCGCGTACCCGTAGCGCTGAGCCCACGGCGCAAGCACAGGCAGCACCGATTTCAACTCTTCCTCATAACGCCGCCAACGCCCGATCGACCGGTTGTAGAGCGGCTCAATGACCTGCCGCGCGCTGGGCGTGGCGATGTCCCGCTTCAGCGCCGTCTCGCGATAATTGAGCATGGCCTCTTCGTAAGGGGCGCCAAGAAACCCGCAAAGCTCACGCGCGGCGCGCTCAAGATCGCCGACCACATCTTCGTACCTGACCTGGTGAAGGTTGAGATTGAGCCGCGCTCGGCACAATTCAAACAACGCCATCACCTGATCATAATAAGCGCCAGCGCGTTCAACCTCGAGAAACTGCGCCATCGCCGCATTGATCGTAAAACGCTGCTGAAAACATGAGAGCACCACGTCACGCGGATCGCGCAGCGCGAAGATGACCTTTGCTGCTGGAAATACCCGCTTGATCAGGGGCAATACGACAATATTGAGCGGGTACTTGTCGACCACGATCGACGCAGGTTGTTCTCCCACACGCCGCCAATAACTCTCTCTAATACGTTGAAGCTCTTCTTCAGACAGCGTGGCCGGTGCAAACGCTCGGCTCGGCTCGTGGATTATATCGCCCAACGCGTCACTGAAATGCTCGCTCTCTTCCAAGCACACGATGTCGCTGTGCGACGAAAGGATTTGGTCAAGCAGCGTCGTGCCCGACCGTGGGAAACCGACAAAGAAAACCGGCGAACGCGTATCGATGGGTGACGACCATCCTGTAACGTCGAGCCCAGCGACCACATCCTGCAGGCGACGCACGCTCGCCGGATGATAAAGCCGCTCCGTAGCATCAAGCCACGCGCCGTGAAGTTGAAGTGAGATCTGGTTGGCAGCGGTGAACGCCTGAAACGCGCCCTGCGCATCGTCCCGCCTATCACGCGAGTCGCCAACGAGCCCTAGCGCTTGCACCCGCAGCTCCGCGGGCGTCCGAGCCGACTGAACGATCGGCTCAACGGCAGCTTCCGCCCCCGCGAAATCCCTTTCCCGCAAAAGCACGCGCGCCAACGCCAACCGCGCGATGACATTGCCCGCATCCAGGCGAAGCGCCGCCGCCGCATGTTCCTTGCCGTGTGTGAGATCGTGGCGCGCCTCAAAGGCGTGCGCCAAACCCGCATGCGAGGCGGCGTCGTTCGGCGCCAACGCGAGCGCCCTCTGATAAGCCGCGACCTGCGCGTCGCCCTTTTCAGTGACGCCAAGATTGCGCCAACCATCGACGAGCCCCATCTCGCCCGCGCGCGTGAAGGCGCTTCGAGCGGCAACGACGTCGCCCATCCGGCCAGCCGCTACCCCGATCATATTAAAGGTCACCGCATCCGTGCGCGCGGCATTTGACGCCTCAAGATGACGCCGAGCTGACGCCGCGTCGCCGGTATCGAGCGCCACCACACCAAGGATCTGCAACGCCGCCGCGTCCCCTGGCCGCCGCAGCAATGCTTGGCGCGCGAGCGCGGCCGCGCCCGGCTTATCGCCACCGGCATACGCGCGCTTCGCTGCGTCGAGCAGCTTCTCGGTTTCAGGATCAAACGCGTTCGACACACGCGCTCTCTAGCATCACTGACCAAACGGTCGCGCAATTATTGTGCAGATCACATCGTGCGCTAAGCGTTTGTGTTGCGCGCACGCAGCATCATCGACTCACGTTTGCTGCGCTTGCGAGATTTTTCATTGCGCTCATCCACAAGCTGTGCGTCTATTTGTGTGGGAGCCATTTCAACGTGAACCGCGCACGCGCCATTACGTCTGCTGAATTCGCCGCTGAGGCGATTGCGGATGTGCGCGTATTCTCGCTCGTTCTCGTAGTCGTATCGCTTCTAAGCTCGCTCGCGCTTATTCTTAAGCTCGGAGCGGCGTTGTTGAATGTGACCTGACGAACCAAATCAGGACCGCAAGCATCGACCCCGCTCCGAAAGGCAGCGGGGTTTTTTGTTGCCTGCGGTCCGCAAAAACGGACCGATATGAACGACGACCCGCCCTCCACTCCGCCATCCAGGCTTCGCAGCGCCGCCGTTACACGCGGTGCGAACCGCGCCGCAGCGCGCTCCTATCTGCGCGCTGCGGGTTTGGATGATCAGGATTTTGAGCGTCCGCTGATCGCGGTCGTGAACACATGGTCGTCTGTCACGCCCTGCAACATGCATCTGGGCGGCCTCGCCGAACACGTGCGTCGCGGTGTCCGCGAGGCCGGCGGCGTGCCGATCGATTTCAACACCATCATGGTCACCGACGGCATCTCGATGGGCACGCCAGGCATGAAAGCCTCGCTGATTTCCCGCGAGACCATTGCAGATTCCATCGAATTGGCGGTGCAAGGCCATCAACTCGACGGCGTCATCTGCATCGTCGGTTGCGACAAGACCATTCCCGCCGCCGCCATGGCATTGGCGCGCATGGATATACCCGGTTGCATTCTCTACGGCGGCACCATCATGCCCGGCCGTCACGCCGGCAAAGACATCTCGATCCAAGAAGTCTTCGAAGCCATCGGCGCGCACGGCGCTGGTTCGTTAGACGACGCGGGCCTTCGCCAAGTCGAAAGCGCCGCCTGCCCTGGCGCAGGCGCGTGCGGCGGCCAGTTCACCGCCAACACCATGGCAATGGCGTTGACCGCGATGGGCATCTCGCCTGCGGGCGCCAACGACGTGCCGGCAGTGCATGCCGACAAGCCCGCCGAAGCCGAACGCTGCGGCCGCGTCGCCGTGGAACTCACGCAACGCGGCTCCAACGCCCGCCGCTTCATCACTGCCGACTCCATCCGCAACGCCGCCATCGCCGTCTCCGCCAGCGGCGGCTCGACCAATGCCGTGTTGCACCTCGTCGCGATCGCCGCCGAAGCTGGCATCGATTTCGGCGTCGAGGACTGCAACGCCGCCTGCGAGACAGCGCCCGTCATCTGCGATCTGAAGCCAGGCGGACAATTCCTCGCGCATCACCTGTTTCAAGCCGGCGGCACGCGCTTGGTGCTGCAGCGCCTGATGCAGGCCGGAAAGATCGTCGATACGCCGACCGTCTCGGGACGCTCACTGTTCGACGAAGCCCGCGAAGCCACTGAAACGCCAAACCAAAACGTCATCCGTGACTTCACCGCACCGGTGATGCCGCGCGGCTCCTACGCCGTTATCTACGGCAACATCGCGCCCGACGGCGCCGTGATCAAACTCGTTGGCCACGACACCGCGCGCTTTGAAGGCCCCGCTCGCGTGTTCGATAGCGAGGAAGCCTCCTTCGAAGCCGTCCAACGCGGCGCGATCAGCGAAGGCGACGTCATCGTCATCCGCTACGAAGGCCCGCGCGGTGGCCCCGGCATGCGCGAAATGCTGCAGGTCACTGCCGCTTTGAAAGGACGCGGCGTTCAGAACGTCGCGCTGATCACGGACGGGCGCTTCTCCGGCGCCTCCTACGGCTTCGTCGCCGGTCACGTTTCGCCCGAAGCCGCCGCAGGCGGCCCAATCGCGTTGCTGCGCGACGGCGACATCATCGCCATCGACGTCGCGACACGCCGCATTGAAACCCGCGCCGATCTCTCATCGCGCACCGCTAGCCCGCCGCACCGCGAAGCGCCCACCGGCGTGTTCGCGAAGTACGCGGCGTTGGTTTCTTCCGCGTCGCAAGGCGCGGTCACCATTCCCAATCCACCGCCGGCGCAACGCCGGCCCGACAATATGCGTGAGGCATCGTGATGAAAGTTTATGGCGAAGACGACGTGAGCGCCGCCGCGTTGGAAGATCGGCGCATCGCCGTGATCGGCTACGGCAGCCAAGGCCGCGCCCATGCGCAGAACCTGCGTGACAGCGGCTACCACGTCGTCGCTGGCGTGCGCAAGAACGGCAAAGGCTGGACCAACGCCCGCGCCGACAAGATCGAGACCGCAGAACCCGCCGAGGCTGTCGAGCGCGCGGACCTGATCGCCTTCCTCACGCCAGACATGGCGCAAGAATCGATCTGGAGCGAGATCATCGCGCCCAACGCCAAGAAGGGCTCGACGCTACTCTTCGCGCACGGCTTCTCCATCCACTACGGCCGGGTGAAGCCACGCGAGGACATGGACGTCGTGCTCGTCGCGCCGAAGGGTCCCGGCGATCTTGTTCGCCGCGAATTCATCCGTGGCCGCGGCGTGCCCGCACTCTTCGCTGTTCAGCAAGATGCAACCGAAGCCGCCCGCAACCGCGCCATGGCCTACGCCAAGGGAATAGGCGGCGCAGCAGGCGGTCTGATCGAAACCACCTTCGCGGAAGAAACCGAAACCGATCTCTTCGGCGAACAAGCCGTGCTCTGCGGCGGCGCCAAAGAGCTGGTGATGGCCGGCTATCAAACTTTAGTTGACGCCGGCTACCAGCCCGAAGTCGCCTACTTCGAGTGCATGCATGAGCTGAAGCTGATCGTGGATCTCTTCTACGAAGGCGGCATCTCCAAGATGCACGACTTCATCTCGGAGACCGCGAAGTACGGCGCCGTCGCTTCCGGCCCGCGGATCATCACGGAAGAAACCCGCGGCCGCATGCGCGAAGTGTTGAAGGACATTCAGTCCGGCAACTTCGCGCGCGATTGGATCCTCGAAAACCAAGCCGGCAAGCCGCGTTACAACGCGATGCTCAACGCCGACCGCAATCACCCGATCGAGAAGACCGGCGCCGAGCTGCGTTCGCGCATGGCTTGGCTGAAGCAACCGACGAACGCCTGAGCCACAATGACCACCGCCGCCTCCACCCTGCCGAAGCAAGATGCAACGCCCGCAACCGTCACTGGCGCTCGACTCGTCGTCGAAGCGCTAGAGCGGCAAGGCGTTGAGCTTGTCTTCGGCTATCCGGGCGGCGCGATCATGCCGGTGTACGACGCTCTCTCCTCGGCGCGCTTCAAGCACATCCTGGTGCGTCACGAACAAGGCGCCGCATTCGCCGCTGATGCTTATGCACGCGTCACCGGCAAAGCCGGCGTGTGCCTCGCCACTTCGGGCCCCGGCGCCACCAATCTGGTCACCGGCATCGCCAATGCGATGATGGACTCCGTCCCGCTCGTCGCGATCACCGGCAATGTTGCTTCGCCTTTGATGGGCACCGACGCGTTCCAAGAGATCGACATCCTCGGCGTCACGCTGCCGATCGTGAAGCATTCGTGGATCGTACGCGACGCGGCCGACATCCCCGCTGTGTTCGCCGAAGCGTTTCACGTCGCGCAATCGGGCCGCCCAGGTCCGGTGCTGATTGATCTGCCGAAAGACGTCCAAGTCGCCGCCGTTGCTGCGTCCGGCGCTCCGCCAACCCCCAAGGAGCCGACGCAGCGCATCGATCCGGCGCAACTGCGCCGCGCTGAATCCGCCATCAGCGCGGCGCAACGTCCGCTGCTCTACATTGGCGGCGGTGTCCGGATCGCCAATGCAACGCAAGACGTGCGCGCCTTCGCCAGCGCCACCGGCATCCCTGCCGTTTGCACGCTGCAAGGCTTAGGCGTTCTGCCACCAGAATGGCCCGCCAATCTCGGCATGATCGGCATGCATGGCCTGCGCGCCGCTAACGACGCCGTGCAGCAATGCGACCTGCTGATCGTTATGGGCGCGCGCTTCGATGATCGCGCCACCGGGCAATTGGCAAAGTTCGCGCCGCACGCCCGCGTCATCCACATCGACATCGACGCAGCCGAGATCAGCAAACTCCGCGACGCTCAGATCGCTATCACCAGCGATTTGCGCCCGGCGCTGCGCACGCTGAGCCCGCGTCCGCCGAAGATCGACGCATGGCGCGCACAATGCATCGAAACCGCCGCTGAACATGCGTTCCGTTATGACGCACCAGGCGAAGACATCTACGCACCTGCGTTGTTGAAGGAACTGTCCGAGCGCGCAGGCGATAGCTTCATCGCCGCTTGCGACGTGGGCCAACACCAAATGTGGGTGGCGCAGCATTGCCGCTTTAGCTCACCGCACGCGCACCTGACATCCGGCGGCCTCGGCGCCATGGGCTACGGCCTGCCCGCCGGCATCGGCGCAAAGCTCGCACGCCCCGATGCGGACGTGGTCGTCGTCAGCGGCGACGGCTCGTTCTTCATGAACATCCAAGAGCTGGCGACGCTCAAGCGCTACGACATTCCATTGAAGATTGTGCTGCTCGACAATTCGTCGCTCGGCCTCGTGCGCCAATGGCAAGAACTCTTCTTCAATCAGAACTTCAGCGAGATCGATCTCTCCGACAACCCGGACTTCGTCGCCGTCGCCCGTGCGTTCGGCATTGACGCCTTCCGAATTAGCAAGCGCGAGTACGTGAGCGCCGGCATCGAGCGTCTGCTCGCCGCGACCGGCCCCTGCCTCGCGCATGTCGTAATCGATCCACGCAGCAATGTGTGGCCCCTCGTGCCGCCCGGCAAAAGCAATTCAGACATGATGCATGGAGAACTATGATGACGAGCCAAATTCACATTCAACTCGATTATTCCGAAGGCTCGCTTCAACGTCTTATCGGCCTCATTGAGCGCCGCGGCTTTCACATCGACCAGCTGGCTGTCTCCGACGCCGGCGCGCACCGTGAAGTGCGCGTGGCTGTGCGCGGCCGCGACGATGGCCGCTGCACCGAAGTGCTTGGCCGTCAGATCGATCGCATGATCGGCGCGCGCCGCTTGGCGCCTGCTTCCTCACCGCACTTAGAGGAGGCTGTACCGTGCCCAGCGTAGATCAACGCGATCCCAATCGCGTCATCGTTTTCGACACGACGCTCCGCGACGGCGAGCAAGCGCCCGGCTTCTCCATGGGCGTTGAGCAAAAGCTCGAAATGGCGCGAGCGCTCGCTGCGCTTGGCGTCGATGTCATCGAAGCCGGCTTCGCTGCCGCCTCTCCGGGTGACGAAGAAGCCGTGCGTGTCGTCTCCGGCGAATTGGAAGGCCCAATCTTCTGCTCGCTCTCGCGCGCGACCGAGAGCGACATCATGGCCGCGCATCGCGCGCTCAGCCACAATCGCCGCCGGCGCCTGCACATCTTCCTCGGCACCAGTCCGATCCACCGCGGCGCCAAGTTCAACAAAACGGCCGACGAAGTGTTGATGCAGGCCGTTAACGCCGTCTCGTTCGCACGCACGATGTTCGACGACGTCGAGTTTTCCGCCGAAGACGCCATCCGCACCGAGCCGGAATTCCTGGCCGACGTTCTCGAAGCTGTCGCCATCGCTGGCGCGCGCACCCTCAACGTGCCCGACACTGTCGGCTATTCGACACCGACCGAGATCCACGAACTCTTTGGCTACCTGAAGCGCCGCGTGATCGACAATCACCCGGACACCATCCTCTCCACCCACTGCCATGACGATCTCGGCATGGCCGTCGCCAACACGCTCTCCGCCGTGAAGGCAGGTGCCCGCCAAGTCGAAGTCGCCATCAACGGCATCGGCGAACGCGCAGGTAATTGCGCGCTTGAGGAAGTCGTCATGGCCCTGCGCACGCGCTCGGATCAGTTCGGCCTCACCACTGGCGTCGACACCACCAAGCTCGTTGGCGTCAGCCGCCTGCTCAGCAAAGTCACCGAGACACCGGTGCCGCGCAACAAAGCCATCGTCGGCATCAACGCCTTCGCCCACGAAGCCGGCATCCATCAGCACGGCGTGCTCGCGGACGCGCGCACCTACGAGATCATGCTGCCGCAAGACGTCGGCTTCGACGGCACCAGCTTCGTGCTCGGCAAGCACTCCGGTCGCCATGCCGTCTCAAAGCGCGCCTCGGTGTTGGGCCACGACCTCACTGGCAATCTGCTGAGCGCCGTCTTCGCCGGCTTCAAGCACCGCGCGGACGAGATCGGCGAGATCGACGATGCAGAATTGCTCGCCATCATCCGTTCCGCCACCAGCGATCACACCGAACACCGAGGCGCCCATGCAACCGCATAGCGCCCCGCGCACGTTGTTCGATAAAGTCTGGGACGCCCACATGGTCGTGCCAGAAACGGACGACGCGCCGGGCGTGCTCTATGTCGATCTCCACCTCGTGCACGAAGTGACGAGTCCACAAGCATTCTCCGAGATTGAAGCGCGCGACCTCAAAGTCCGCCGCCCCGATCGCACCTTCGCGACGCTGGATCACTCGACGCCAACAGACTCCGCACGCTCCTACGTCACCGCCGAGGCGAAGGCCCAAGTCGCGACGCTTGAACGCAACTGCGCCCATCACGGCATCACGCTCGCCGGCTGGGACAGCGGTGATCGCGGCGTCGTGCATGTCATGGCGCCCGAGCTCGGCCTCACGCAGCCAGGGACGGTCGTCGTCTGCGGTGATAGCCACACCGCTACTCACGGCGCATTCGGCGCGCTCGCCTTCGGCATTGGCACATCGGAAGTCGGTCACGTCCTCGCGACGCAATGCCTGCTCCAGCGCAAACCAAAGCGCATGCGCGTCATTGTCGATGGCCGCCTGCAACCCAGTGTGTCCGCCAAAGACCTCACGCTGGCCGTCATCGCCGCCATCGGTTTCGGCGGCGGCTCTGGTTACGTCATCGAATACGCAGGCGAAGCGATCCGCACGCTCGACATGGAAGGGCGCATGACGCTCTGCAACATGTCGATCGAAGCCGGCGCCCGCGCCGGCATGGTCGCGCCGGACGAAAAGACCGTCGCCTATCTCCGTGCCCGCCGCCACGCGCCGCAAGGCGAAGCGTTCGAGCACGCCGCCAAACGCTGGCTTTCATTCGCCACCGACCACGGCGCAACGTTCGACAAAGAACTGCGCCTCGACGCCAACACCATCACCCCCATGGCAACGTTCGGCACCACGCCTGACGCCGCCATCGCCATCGGCGCCAACACACCGGCGCCGCGCAGCGATTCAGAACGCAAGGCCCTCGCCTACATGCACTTCGCCGCCAACGAACCGACAACACACGAACCCGTGCACGTCGTCTTCGTCGGCTCCTGCACCAATGGCCGCCTCTCCGACTTGCGCGCCGCTGCCGACATTCTTCGCGGTCGCAAAGTCGCCGAGACCGTACGCATGCTCGTGGTGCCCGGCTCCGAAGCCGTGAAGCGCGACGCAGAAGCCGAAGGCCTGCACCGCATCTTCGAAGCCGCCGGCGCCGAGTGGCGACAACCCGGCTGTTCCATGTGCATCGCCATGAACGGCGACGTCGTGCCGCCCGGCAAACTCGCGGTCTCAACCTCGAACCGCAATTTCGAGGGTCGCCAAGGCAAAGGCGCGCGCACCATTCTCGCCAGCCCCGCCACCGCTGCCGCCAGCGCCATCACCGGCGTCCTCACTGATCCGCGCGTCTTCACACGGGAGCTCGAAGATGCCTGAGCGCTTCACTCAACTCACCTCGCGCACCTTTGTTCTGCCGCAAGAGAGCATAGACACCGATCAAATCATCCCCGCGCGCTTTCTGACCACTACAACGCGCGCGGGCCTCGGCGCAAAAGCCTTCTACGACTGGCGCTACGATGCCGACGGCGCGCCTATCCCCGATCAGCCGCTCAACACACTCGACACATCGGAACATCGCATCCTCGTAGCCGGCGATAACTTCGCCTGCGGCTCCTCACGCGAACACGCGCCGTGGGCGCTCACCGATTACGGCTTCCGCGCCGTGATCTCGACCTCCATCGCCGACATCTTCAGCTCCAACGCACTGAAGAACGGCCTGCTGCCCATCACTGTCGATCCCGAAACGCACGAACGCCTGCTCGCCGACCCGGGCGGCCGCGTCGGCATCGATCTCGAGCGCCAAGAACTCACCATCGGCAACGCACCGCCGATTTCCTTCGCCGTCGAACCATTCGCGCGCCGCTGCCTCATCGAAGGCGTCGATCCGCTCGGCTGGCTCACCGACCGCATGCCGCAAATTGAAGCTTTCGAACGGGGACACGCATCATGAAAACTTACAACATCGTCTTGCTGCCAGGTGACGGCGTTGGCCCCGAAGTGACGGCCGTCGCACGCGACGTGCTCGCCACCATCGGCGATCTGCACGATCGGCGGTTCGAGTTTGAGATCCATTCCATCGGCGGCGCAGCGATCGACACCACCGGCGATCCGCTGCCGCAACGCACGATCGCCGCGTGTCGCAGCTCCGACGCCGTATTCCTCGGCGCTGTCGGAGGACCTAAATGGGATGGCGGCGCCAAACGGCCTGAGCAAGGTCTGCTTGGCCTTCGCAAAGAACTCGGCCTCTTTGCCAACATTCGCCCCGTCCGGATCTACCCTGATCTGATCCATCGCTCGCCGCTAAAGCGCGAGTTCATCGAAGGTGTCGACTTCGTGGTCTTCCGCGAACTCACCGGTGGCCTCTATTTCGGCGAACGCACGCGCAGCGAAAGCTATGCCAGCGATCAATGCGTTTACACCGCCGGTGAAATTGAGCGAATCGCCCGCGCCGCCTTCGGCGCCGCTCGCGCACGGCGCGGTAAGGTCACGTCAGTCGACAAAGCCAACGTGCTCGACACCAGCCGCCTCTGGCGTGAGGTCGTCACGCGCGTTGCGGCTGATTTCCCAACGGTGCAACTCGAGCACCAGCTCGTTGACTCCATGGCAATGCAGCTCATCCGCCAGCCCGGCGCGTATGACGTCATCCTCACCGAGAATATGTTCGGCGACATCCTATCCGACGAAGCCTCCGTCCTCGGCGGATCCATCGGTCTCGCGCCCTCCGCCTCGCTCGGCGGCGGCGGCCCGGGCCTATTCGAACCCGTACACGGCTCGGCGCCAGACATCGCCGGCAGGGATGCATGCAACCCTGTAGGCGCCGTACTCTCCGCCGCACTGCTGCTGCGCTATGGCCTTCGTCTGCATGACGAAGCTGACGCGCTCGAAGCCGCCGTCGAACGCGCCATCAAACACGGCGCGCGCACCAAAGATTTGGGCGGCTACCACACCTGCAGCGCGATGGGCGCTGCGATCATCGATGAGTTGCAGGACTTGACCGCGCCGCGCGCCTGCAACGTGCAAATGCATTGGGGCTAGATATGATTCCGTTCGATAATCGCGACGGCTGGATATGGCTCGACGGCGCGTTCACGCCCTGGCGCGATGCACGTCTCCACATCTGTTCGCACGCGCTCCATTACGGCTCCGGCGTGTTCGAAGGCGAACGCATGTACGGCGGCCGCATCTTCGAACTTGGCGCTCACACGCGGCGCTTGTTCAAGTCCGCCGAGACGCTCGACTTCGACATCCCGTTCACTGAAGCCGAGATCAACACCGCTTCAAACGAGGCCTGTGCACGCAATGGGCTCGAAGATTGCTACGTCCGTCCGATCGCATGGCGCGGCGCAGAACAACTTGGCGTCTCCGCTCTGCAAACGCGCACGCATGTCGCCATCGCTGTTTGGGATTGGCCAAAATATTTCGACGCTGCCAAACTCCGCCGCGGCATCCGTCTCACGTGGGCCAAGTACCGCCGCCCACCGGCCGACGCCGCGCCCACAAGCGCCAAAGCATCCGGCCTCTACATGATCTGCACGATCTCAAAGAACGCCGCTGAGCGCGCGGGCTACGACGACGCCTTGATGCTCGACTCGTCTGGCAACGTTGCGGAGACAACAGGCGCGAACATCTTCTTCGTCCGCGACGGCGTCATTTACACGCCAACACCAGATTGCTTCCTTGATGGCATCACCCGCCGCACCGTGATTGGACTCGCACAAGGCAAAGGCCACATGGTCATCGAAACGCACATCCGCCCCGAGGACCTCGCGACCTTTTCCGAGTGCTTCGTGACAGGCACCGCCGCCGAAGTAACCCCGGTCGCCGAAATCGGCGCGCACACATTCAAGCCTGGTGCGATCACTTTCGATCTGATGGAAGCCTACGCGCGCCGCGTCCTCCAACCGCGAGCAGCCGTTCGAGAGCCTGAGCACGCCTGAGGGCTAAAGCCGAATGTCCTGGAGCACGCGCTCGAACGCCTGCATCTGTTGACTGTCACCGACCGTTACGCGCAGCGCGTTCGGCATATCGTAGTTCGCAAGCCCGCGCACGAGAATGCCGCGTTCGGCCAAGCCATGTTCGAAGGCCTGCGCGATGTCCGGTGTTGCGGCGAGCGCGGTCACAAAATTTGTGACCGATGGCAAAGTCACGAGCCCGGCCTCGGTCAATGCGCTTTGCAATCCTGGCAGCCCATCACGGACATGCGCCAAGGAGCGTGCCGCGAACTCGCTATCCTTCAGCGCAGCGATCGCCGCCGCCTGACCGCCAGTCGATGTGTTGAACGGAAGCCGGATGCGATTGAGCGCATCTACAATCTTCGGCGCCGCGTAGCCCCATCCGACGCGAAGCGCCGCGAGCCCGTAGAGCTTCGAGAACGTCCGCGTGAGCACAACATTGTCGGCCGTACGAGCCAAACGCAAACCGTCTTCATAGTCCTGCCTGTGCTCGGCGAACTCCGCGTAGGCTCCATCCAGCACCAACACAACATTGCTCGGCAACGCGTGATGCAGACGCGCGATGTCGGCAAATGGGATCATTGTCCCAGTTGGATTGGCCGGGTTCGCAACAAAAACGACGCGCGTACTCGCGTCCACGCGCGCGAGGATGGCATCCACATCCACGTGATAATCGCGCTCAGGCGCTGAAATCACGTTCGCTCCAGCGGCTTTCGCCGCGATCGCCCAAGCTGCGAACGCAAACTGCGGCTGAATCATCGTATCGCCGGGCGAAAGGTAAGCCTGACACACGAGAGAAAATATCTCGTCGGACCCCGCTCCAAGCACAATGCGATCAGGGTCGATATCGTGCTGAGCCGCAATTGCGGTTCGCAGCGCGACGCCTTGCGGATCTGGGTAAAGCTGCAATGTGTCGGCGGCTGCGCTGTAAGCAGCGCGCGCTTTGGGGCTGCACCCCAGCGCATTTTCGTTGGCGGACAATTTTATGGGTGACGCAAAACCTGCCGCCTTCGCCTTGCCCGCTTGATACGGTCTGATTCCGGCGATCGTTGCTTTGGGCGACGGCGCGCTCATGGCTTAGCCCTGCTCTCAAGCACGTCAAACACGTCCCCGAACGATCTGCCGCGCGCGTGAAGCAACACTGCTACGTGGTAGATCAAATCCGCTGCTTCGTTGCACAATTCTTCTGCGGAGCCCGCGGCGCCAGCCAGCGCACACTCAACGCCCTCCTCACCAACCTTCTGCGAAATGCGCTTCACACCATCCTGTAGCAATCGCGCGGTGTAGCTACCCTCGTCACCTAACGCCGCACGCGCCGTGATCGTCCGCTCCAAATTACCCAGCACGCCGCTCGGCGCTTCCTCGCCGAAACAACTCTCAGCGCCCGTGTGACAGGTTGGCCCCACAGGCGCTGCACTCACCAAAATCGCGTCGCGGTCGCAGTCGAAGCTCACCCCACGCACATGCAGTCGATTGCCCGACGTTTCGCCCTTGCGCCAACGTCCGCCGCGCGAACGGGAAAAGAACGTCGCTTCGCCGCTTTCCAGCGTTTCAAGCAGCGCGGCGCGATCCATGTAACCCAGCATCAGAACGCGCAGTGTTCGACTATCTTGCACGATCGCGGGCACAAGACCGCCGCCCTTCTCGAAATCGATTGCGTCAACATCATCAAGCATCATGGACGCACCTCAAACCCGGCGGCTGCCACTGCTTGCTTCACCTCTCCGACACGCACGCGCCGAAAATGGAAAATGCTCGCCGCAAGTGCGCCCGAAACGTCAGCTCCCGCAAATACGTCGGCGAAGTGGCGAGCGCTCCCCGCGCCGCCTGACGCAACAAGCGGCACGGTGAGGAGCTTTCGCGCCGCTGCGAGCTGCTCGACATCGTACCCGTCTCGCGTGCCGTCGCGATCCATGCAGTTCAGCACGATCTCGCCGGCGCCGCGTGCTTGCGCCTCAGCGATCCAATCCAATGTCTTGCGCGGCGTTTGTCGGATCGTCGCAGCGTCGCCGGTGTATTGGTACGTGCGCCACTCGCCATCAATCGCGCGGCTATCGACACCAACCACGACGCATTGCGAACCTGCCACGTCCGCGAACTCGTCAATAAAGTCCGGCCGCTCTAACGCCGGCGAATTGATCGAAACCTTGTCCGCACCGTGCTCCAAACACGCGACGGCTTGTTCGATCGTGCGAATGCCCCCAGCTACGCATAGAGGCACATCCAGCGCACGCGCCACGCGGGCCAGCCAATCATAATCGATCGTGCGACGCGCCGCTGACGCCGCAATGTCATAAATCACGATCTCGTCCGCGCCTTCATCGCGATAGCGCAGCGCCAGTTCGAGCGGATCGCCAGCATCGACATGTCCCTCGAAGCGCACGCCCTTCACGACGCGGCCGTCTTTCACATCAAGACAAGCTATGATGCGTCTAGAGGGCAAAGGCCTCCTCCAGCGCTAGGCGATTTTCATAGAGCGCGCGCCCTACTATGGCGCCCGATGCACCCGTTCCACGAAGCGCGCGTAAGTCCTCGAGCGAGGACACCCCGCCTGATGCCTGCACAGCAAGATCAGGTCGGGCCGCCGCAAGCGATCGCATCAGCGCAATATTTGGTCCCGTCAGCACGCCATCGCGCGAAACGTCCGTGACCAAGATGTGCTTCAGAGAGCCCGGCGGAAACGCTGCCAGAGCCGTGTTAAGATCCTGCCCGCTGCCCGCGGTCCAACCGCGCACCACAACCTCGTAGGCAGAGTTCACCGGCCGCACATCAAGCGCACAGCACAAACGTCCCACACCGAACGACGCCGTCCACTCCTTGACTTCCTGAGGCCGCTGCACCGCCGCAGAACCGATCACGACCCGGCTCACGCCCGCGTCAAATAGAGCTTGCACGTGTGCGAACTGGCGCACGCCGCCGCCAAATTGAATTTTCGCGCTTGAGCATTGCGTTAGCTGCCGGAGCAGATTGTGCTGCATCGGCCGCCCTTCACGCGCGCCGTCCAGATCGACAACGTGAATCCATTCAGCGCCCTGCGCCGCGAACGTCGCGCATTGCTCCAAGGGATCACCGTACGTCGTCACATCTTCGAACTTGCCGAGCGCGAGCCGCACGCATTTCCCGCCCATGATGTCTATGGCCGGTAAGATCAGCATGGCAGGCTCAAAAAGTTCTGCAGTATGCGCGCGCCAACCGCCCCCGAGCGCTCCGGATGGAATTGGCACCCAAACAAATTGCGCTGAGCGACCATCGCCGGAAACGCAGCGCCATAGTCAGCCGTCGCAATCGTCGCGTCGCCATTCGGGCAAACGTAAGAGTGGACGAAGTAGGTGTATGCGCCGGGACGAATGCCCTCGGACAACGGACTATCGCGCGTCAGCTGTAGTTTACTCCAGCCCATGTGCGGCGTGGGCGCCTGCGTTGCGGCAGGAAAGCGCCGCACGCGGCCGGCTATCAGCCCGAGCCCCACAGCATCGCCTTCCTCGCTCGCGTCGAACAGCAATTGTTGTCCCAGGCAAATCCCAAGCAACGGCCGGGCAAACGATCGCAACGCCGCGCCGAGCCCCTTCGCATGCAACAAGCGCATGGTATGCGCGGCCGCGCCCACGCCTGGCAAAATAACGCGATCCGCTTCTGCGATCCGTTCCGCATCGTCCGTTAGAACACCAACCACGCCAAGCCGCTCAAGCGCGAACATGACTGACGCCGTGTTGCCAACACCAAGTCTCACCACCGCGACGCTCATGCGATGACGCCCTTGGTCGACGGCAAATCCTGGCTTTCGATCGCGATGGCTTGGCGCAGCGCACGGCCAAAAGCTTTGAAGCACGCCTCTGTCTTGTGATGATCGTTGTCGCCGGTCACCGAGACATGGATCGCCGCGCCCATGCTCTGCGCGAGCGAACGGAAAACGTGCTCCGTCATCTCTGTTGGATAGTCGCCCAAGTGCGCTTGCGCGAACGACCCTTCGAACACCGCATAGGGCCTGCCACCAAGATCGAGCGATACTTTCGCCTCGGCCTCGTCCATCGGCAGCACGAATCCGTAGCGCGCAATGCCGCGGCGTTCACCGAGCGCCTGCTTCAAGGCTTGGCCCAATGTCAGCGCACAATCTTCGATCGTGTGATGCGCGTCGATCTCGAGGTCGCCTTTGCACGTGAGCGACAGCGCGAGGCCGCCATGCTGCGCCACCTGTTCCAGCATATGATCATAGAAACCGACGCCGGACTTGATGGACGGAGGCGCGCGACGATCGAGATCGACACTCACCGACACCTGCGTCTCCCGCGTTTCGCGTGCAACATTCGCGCGGCGACGGCGAATGACGGGTTCCGTCGCCTTTTGCGGTTCCACACCAACACGAATTTCTGCCGCGCGAGCGTGCGCCTCCAGCCCTTCCAACCGCGCGAGCGCCGCTGCATGCGGCGCAATCCGCAACACGCCGTCCGCATCGATCTGCTGCACCGTAAAGCTCTTCATGAACGACGCTGTCGTCACGCCGCTCCAATTCCGCGCCGCGCCATCCGTCGGCAGCACGTGGCTGGGGCCCGCGATATAGTCACCATAGCTTTCCGCGCCATAGCGCCCGACAAACACCGCACCCGCATTGCGGATGCGTTCAAGCGCACCCTCAGGATCGCTTACCACCAATGAGAGATGCTCCGGCGCGTACGCGTTCGCGACATCGACAGCCTCCGCTACATCGCGCGCCTCGATGAAACGCGCTTGCTCGAGCGACGCGCGCGCAATGGCGCGTCGCGGCAGGGTCTCCACCTGGCGTTCAATTTCGCGCTCCACCTCACTCAAAAATTCAGCCGATGAAGAGATCAGCACCACTTGCGCATCCGCAGCGTGCTCAGCCTGGCTCAGCAAATCCGCAGCGACGAACGCGGCGTTCGCACTCGCATCCGCCAAAACGGCCAATTCACTTGGTCCCGCCGGCAGATCAACAGTCGGTCCGCCAGACAGAGCTGACGCGAAACGCTTTGCTTCCGCAACATAGGCGTTGCCCGGGCCGAAAATCTTCTCGGCCTTTGACAACCCTGCCCCAAACGTCAGCGCCGCAATCGCCTGCGCGCCGCCGACCTGCCAGATCACCTCGAGCCCGCAAGCCGCCGCTGCGACGATGATGGCCGGATGCGTTTCACCCGTTTTGCTGGGCGGACTCACCAAGATGCGATTGGGCACACCAGCCACGGCAGCGGGCGCAGCGAGCATAATGAGCGTCGATACCAACGGCGCAGAGCCCGCGGGCACATAGAGCCCACAAGATTCGATTGGCCGCCAAATCTGGCGGCACAGAACACCGGGGGCCGTCTCGACGGCGCGAGACGACGGCGCCGTCGCCTCGTGATAAAAACGCACATTATCGATCGCGGCATCGATCGCCGCACGTTCCACCGGCGAAAGCGACGCGCGCGCCTCGCTTACCACGGCAGCCGTAAGCTCAAGTCGCTGCACGCCGCGGCCGTCGAGCTTCTCCGCCCAGCGTGTGACTGCAGCGGCGCCTTCGCGCTCCACCTCTTCAAAGATCTCGCGCACCACAGCGAGCACACGCGGGTCTTTCCGCTGCTCTGGACGCGCAAGCGCTTGTTCCTTCTCGATCTCGGAGAGCGCGCTCCAGCGCAGACGTTTCATCTGCGCCTCACATCATCTTCTCGATCGGCAGCACAAGTATCGCCGATGCGCCGGCCGCGCGAAGCTGCTCCAGCGTTTCCCAGAACACAGATTCTTGACACACCGCATGCACCGCGACCGCATCGTCATTGCCCGCGAGCGGCGTCACCGTCGGCGCACCCGCGCCCGGCAAGATCCGCGAAATCTCCGGCAAAGCCGCTTTCGGCGCATTCATCATAACATATTTTGCGCCCTGACTTGCCGCGACGCCGCGGAAGCGCTGCACGACACTGTCCGCCAGATGCTCCAGCTCCTGCGCCGAGGCTTTCGCGCCGCGGATCAACACCGCCTCGCTGCGCATTACAGTATCAACCGCAACCAAGCCGTTGGCCTCAAGCGTCGCGCCAGTGGACACAAGATCGCAAATTGCCTGAGCAAGCTTCAGTCGCGGCGCGACTTCCACCGCGCCTCGCATCGATACAATCTCCGCCTCGATGCCCGCGCGCTCCAAGAAACGCGACAACGTGCGCGGATATGTCGTTGCGATCCGCGCACCACTCAGGGACTCAACACCGGAATACGAATGCCCGGCCGGTACCGCGATCTTCATGTCACAGCGCCCAAACCCAAGCGGCATGACTTCGGTCAATCCGCCCGCGCCGCGTTCCTCCAGAACGTTGCGCCCGACAATACCGAAATCAGCGACGCCATCTTCAACGAATGTCGGAATGTCGTCGTCGCGCACGCACAACAAATCGATCGGCGCATTCTCGACGCGATAGAGCAGATCATTGGCGCCGCGCATCACGCGAAAGCCAGCGGCCTCCACCAGTTCCAAGCTTTTTGTCCCGAGCCTTCCGCCGCGCTGCACGGCGATGCGAAGCCGCGCGCTCATGGACGCGCACCTTCGAGCCGATCGAGTACGCGGCGATATCCTTTGTACGGCATCTCGCGCAAAAACCGCGCGACGCGCACGACCGTCGCCGTGCTTGAAGGCGCCTTCTCCGCAATCTCGCGATACGAAAGCTCGCCCGCATCTAAGAGCTGGGCGACCGCCCAACGCTCCGAGAGCGCTCGCAATTCGCTCGGCGTCAGCAAGTCCGCGAGAAACGCTTCCGCCGTCTTGCGGCCGTCCAGCGCCAGGAGCGCGTCGATGAGATCATGTTTCGCCATTGTGATAACGTTTTAACACGCTAAAACATTTAGGCAAGCCTAGCCGTTGCCGCAGGACGCCGCACAGCCTGAGCCGGCGAGGCTCGCTCGCGGCTCAACCATCTGAAAATATGAACTAAATCATGGAGCGGGCGATGAGATTCGAACTCACGACCCCAACCTTGGCAAGGTTGTGCTCTACCCCTGAGCTACGCCCGCATCCGTGGGTAACCCGGATCGCTCCGGGCTGAGGGGCGGTCATA
>JAPLOL010000086.1 GCA_026400735.1 Alphaproteobacteria bacterium
CGGCATCAAGGGCGGCTTGCGCGCCGAACGCAGAGGCTCCAAACACTAAGCCGCTGTGAGTACGGGTGAAATCAGACGCGTCATCATCATCGGCGCCGGCCAGGCCGGCGGCGAGACGGCGCAACGTCTGCGTCAGGGCGGTTTTGAGGGCGAGATCACGCTGATCGGCGAGGAGCCGGCCGCCCCCTATCAGCGCCCGCCGCTCTCGAAGGCGTATCTCAAAGGCGAGTACGACATTGACCGGCTGATGCTGCGTCCGGTCTCGGTTTATTCCGAAGAACACATCGCGCTGCTGACCAAGACGCGCGCGGTTTGGATCGACCGCGCCAACCGCAAAGTGCGGATCGAGGGCGGACGCGAGTTGCCGTACGACGCGCTTGTGCTGGCGACAGGCGCCAAGCCGCGGAAGCTGCCGCTGGTCGGCGCTGATCTCGAAGGCGTTTATCTCTTCCGCACCGCGACCGATGTCGACGCTGTGCGCACGCGGTTTGTCTCCGACGCAAAGCTGATCGTGATCGGCGCTGGCTACATTGGTTTGGAAGTTGCGGCCGTCGCGCGCCAGGTTGGGCTGGACGTCACCGTTGTTGAAACGGCAGTGCGGCCTCTGGCGCGGGTAACGAGCCCCGAAGTCGCGGGCTTCTTCCTCGATGAACACACACGCCAAGGCGTGCGCTTCGTGCTCGGCGGCCAGCCGGCGCTGATCAAAGGCTCGGATCGTGTGACTGGCGTGGCGCTTACCGATGGCGCGGAATTGCCTGCGGATCTCGTGATCGCCGGCATCGGCGTGACGCCGGATATCGCGATCGCGGAGCAGTGCGGGCTCACCGTCGACAACGGCATCGTCACCGATCGCCACTGCCGCACGTCAGACCCCAACATCTTCGCCATCGGCGATTGCGCAGCGCGGCCGATGGTTCACTACGAAGGCCGGATCGCGCGGCTGGAAAGCGTCCACAATGCCGTCGAGGGCGCGAAGATCGTCGCCGCCACGCTGACCGGCGGCAAAGAGCACACCGAGGAAGCGCCCTGGTTCTGGTCAGACCAGTACGACCTAAAACTGCAGATCGCCGGGCTATTCCAAGGCTATGATCACGTGGTGTTCCGTGGCGTCATGGCTGACCGCGCGTTCGCGGCGTTCTACTACAAGGGCGATAAGCTGATCGCCGTAGATGCGGTGAACCGGCCGGCGGAGTATCTGGGCGCGAAAATGCTGATCCAGACGGGACGCACGCTCCCGCCGAACGTACTTGAAGACATGTCGCGGCCGATGAAAGAATTGGTCGCGAGCGCGCGCTGAGGATTGAGATGCCGAAGATTACTTACATTGAGCACAGCGGCAAAGAGCACGTTGTCGATGCGCCGGTCGGACAGACGGTGATGGAAGCAGCTGTGAAACACGCAGTGCCCGGCATCGACGCCGATTGCGGCGGCGCCTGCGCCTGCGCGACGTGCCACGTCTATGTCGATCCGGAGTGGCTCTCGAAGACGGGCGAGCAAAACTCGATGGAGCAATCCATGCTCGATTTCGCCAACGACGTTGAAGATAACTCCCGCCTTTCTTGCCAGATCAAAGTCTCAGCAGAGCTTGATGGCCTCGTCGTGCGGTTGCCGAAGAGCCAGCACTAGTGCGCAACGTCCCACCGCCGCTCTGGGCTTTGCTCTTGCTGGCGGCGACGTACGGACTTTCGCTTCTTCCCGGACTGAATGCGCTGCCGATTTGGCAGACGCGGCCCTTCGGCTTGATCGTGATCGTTGCCGCGCTCGCGATCCTGTTTGGCGCGATGCTTCAGTTCCGTTTAGCGAACACGCAACTCATGCCAAACTCGCCGACCAATAATGCACTCGTCTCTGGCGGAATCTTCGGCATCACGCGCAACCCGATGTACCTGGCGATGACGCTGTTCTGCATCGGCGGTGCGCTGTGGTTCGGGCGACCGGTGATGCTGTTGGCATCCGTGCTGATGTTCTCGATAGCGAACTGGGTGTTCATCCCCTTTGAAGAAGCCAAGATGCAACGCCAATTTGGCGATGCGTTTGACACCTATTGCAAGCGCGTGCGGCGTTGGATCTGATCGCGCCGGGGTTGCGCTTCTAGGCCCGAGCCTGTTCAGTGCCTCCACGTATTGGGGGTTTGGATGCGGGCGGTTCTTTTTGCACTTGCGATCACAGCGTTTGGCGGCACAGCCATGGCGCAAGAGCTTGCGCCAGATCGCGCGCGGTTCCGCTCTATCTACGAAGAGCTGGTCGAGATCGACACGTCGCCAAGCACAGGATCGTGCACGCGCGCCGTAAACGCGATGCTCGTGCATCTGCGCGCAGCCGGCTACTCAGAGCGCGACGCGCAAGTGATCATTCCAGAGAATGCCCCGGACGACGGCAATCTTGTTGCAGTGCTGCGCGGATCATCAAGCCGTGCGGTGCTGCTCATGGCGCACATCGATGTCGTCGATGCGCGGCGCGAGGATTGGGAGCGCGATCCGTTCACGCTAGTCGAAGAGAATGGCTATTTCTACGCCCGCGGCTCCGCTGACGATAAGGCGATGGCGGCGGTGTTTCTGGATCTGATGATCCGGCTGCGTGAAGAGAATTTCCGTCCGCGCCGCACGCTGAAGCTCGCGCTCACCTGTGGTGAAGAAACGTCGAACCGCGTGAATGGCATCGACTATCTCGTGCGCAATCATCGCGAGTGGGTGCAAGCCGACTTCGCCATCAATGAAGGGGCCGGCGGTATGCTGACGCCCAGCGGCCAGCCTATCGCGCTGAACATTCAAGCTGGCGAGAAGATCCACCAAGTGATGACGCTGACCGTCACTAATCCTGGCGGCCACTCCTCTCGTCCGGTGCCGGACAATGCGATCTATCGGTTGAGCCGTGCGCTAGAGCGGCTGTCCGCGTACAATTTCCCGGTTGAACTAACGCCTGTGACGCGCACGTTCTTCGAGCGCATGGCGCCGATCGTGGGCGGGGCCACTGGCGACTCCATGACGGCGCTCGCACGCAACCCGCGTGACGCGGACGCTGCGGCTGCTTTGGCGCAGGACCCGTCTTACAACGCCATCATGCGCACGACTTGCGTGGCGACGCAGCTTGAAGCTGGCCATGCCGCGAATGCGTTGCCGCAGCGCGCTGTTGCGACGCTTTCATGCCGCGTCTTGCAAGGGCACACGCCCGAGGAGATTCAAACCGCGCTCCAAACGGCGATCGGCGATCCGCAAGTTGAAGTTGGCATCGTGCGCCGTCGCGACGGCTCACGTCCGCCACGCCTTACTTCACAGATCATGGGACCGGTCGAACGCACGGCTGCACGCATGTGGCCGGGCGTGCCGATCATTCCGACGATGACGCCAGGCGCGACCGACGGCCGCTTCCTCAACAATGCCGGCATCCCGACCTACGGCATGAGCGGCATGTTCTCCGCGCCCGGCGAAAGCAATGCGCACGGCCTCAACGAAAAGATCCGCGTACAATCGCTCTATGAAGGCCGCGACTTCCTCGAGAGCATCGTTCGCGAATACGCCCGGCAATAAAAACGCCGCGGCCCATAAGGCCGCGGCGCTAAGTTGAGACGTAGGGTTCGTTCAGGAATTCGCGCCAAGCATCCGCCGCGCGATCTCGCGTTGCTGAGTAGCTGGGTTTATCGCGTTGCGATCAGCTTTATAGAGCGCATCGAGGAACGCCGTATCCCAGAGCGTTAGTGACGTTGGCGCGCCCGCATTGGCCTCGACGCCGCTGAAGACATTCATGATCGTAGGGTAATCGGTCGTGCTGGCGTTCGGATTGACTTGCGCCAACGCAATGAACGAAACGTAGTCCGCTAACGTCGCCAATTGCACGCCTCGCACGCGTTGCGCATCAATTACGATGATAACTTGGGAAAGGTTTTCGCGCGTTGCTCCGGTGAGGCGCGTACCTGAGGCGCGCGTCGACGGCGCGTTGCTCATGCCGCCACTTGACGCGTCGCCCGCAAGCGACAGGCCATCGGCGCCAAATGTTTGCGAGACGTACCACCAACGCACAGCGCGCGGCGTCGTCAGGAAATCGTCCATGGCGCCTCGACCAAGAGTCGAGACGTTGTTGGCTGCGAAATAGGCAAACCGATCGCGGTCACGCTCAAACAGCTGACGCGAGAACGTATCAGACTGTCCTGTTACGAAGATTGCGACATTCGCTTGGCAATTGGGACCGCCTGGTTGCAGGCCGACAGCGGCGGCGCGCTGAGCGATGCGATCTGCCAGGTATCGCCCCTGCCGAGCAGGCATGCCCGCAATGCTCGTGCAGATGCTGTTGTCCCAACGCGGCAATTGATCCGCTGTCGGCGCGGGAATCGCCACTTGCGTGACGAACGATTGCGCTTGCTCGGGACGTAAGCCGGTTACGACAATGTCAGGTGACGTGGTGGTTTGCGCGAGCGCCGGCATCGGCGCGAGCATCAAAAAACTGAGCGCTGTCGCGAGGCGGCGCATCTTCGGATCAAGCATCGTGAACTCCTCCCTGCAGGTATGTGACGCTGTGATGCCGCAAACGCGAGACTTGGATGCGACGTCATCTGCACTTCTCGATAGAAAGGCAGCTGCACGCGACGAGACGTCGGCAAATGCGGTCAAAATGTGGTGCGGAAAGCCTCGCGCGTTTGTCTGAGAGACGAAATTGGGTGTTGTCGCCGCGGCACTGGCGTTACGACTACGGCCATGTCTCCACCGGTACAGCGCAAACTCACGACCATCCTGGCGGCGGATGCCGACGGATACAGCCGCGTAATGGAGGCCGACGAGGTTGGCACGCTTGGCGCCTTGCGCGCAGCGCGGGGGGTGTTTTCGCGATTTATCGAGCGCCACCACGGACGCATCGCCAACACGGCGGGTGATGGGCTCATCGCGGAGTTTCCGTCCGTTGTCGAAGCGGTGCAGTGCGCAATAGAAGTGCAGCGCGAACTCGCTGAAGACGCGCAACGCGGCCTCAAGTTTCGGATCGGCGTGCATCTCGGCGATGTGCTGGTCGATGGCGACGATCTGCTCGGCGAAGGCGTGAACCTTGCAGCGCGCTTGCAAAGTATGGCCGCTCCAGGCGGCATTTTGATTTCGCAGCAGGTGTACGATCAGGTGCAGAAGAAGCTCTCGGTCGGCTTCGAATATCTGGGCGAGAAGCGTCCGAAGAATTTTGAAGAGAGCGTTGCGGTCTATAGCGTGGGCGCAGCGGGCGACGGCGACACGCGCAGCGCACGCCCTACCCGCACGCCGGAACGCACCACCACAACACGCGGGCCATCATCATGGCCACAGCTTCGAAGCGAGGCGCTGCGGCTGGGTGTCATCTTGGTCGTGCTGCTGACCATCGATGTCGCGACTGGCACACCCTTCTGGGTGCAATGGCCCGCTCTCGGCATCGGCGCGTATCTGGCGCTGAAAGCCGTGCCGCTGATCGGACGCGGCGAGTAGCGGCTGCGATCAGTTGAACTCACTGCCCGAAACGGACATTCCGCAATTCATGGGCATCGGGCTGGAATTCGCCGAAAGCAACCTCTGCGCAGTGGTCCAGAATCGACGAGCATGTGGACGCGAGCATCCACCTACAGACTTGGTTTATACGAATCGCAGCGATGCTTGCGCTGCTGGTGGGCTTCTTTGCCCAAATGGTTGGCCGTTCGCGCTGGGCATCGCGTTGTTTTTCATCGCAGCATTTTGGCCTCGCTGCCCGCAATGCAAACTGGCAACGTTCTGGTGCCGTGGGCCCAACGATCCGGATCACTTGGGGGTTTTACGGCTGACGTCCTGCACCTACCGAGTTTAGTACAGACCATCGGCATACTGAGGCACCACGCGTTTGAGCACGCGCAAGTAATGCATCGTTTCTCCGTTCGGACTCCGCACCACGTTTATAGGCGCCACTATGACGTAGTAGACGTTCAGCCCCGGCCTAAGGATGAGCAATCGAAACAGCCTCTTTGAAACGAAGCCAGCTTCGTAGAGTCTGGCGGCACTACCGAAGAAATTTGAAACCAACCTCGCGTGCCCGCGAACTTCTTTAGCTTTTTCCGGATCGGACGAATTCATTTCCAACCATGCGACGCCGGGTTCGGAAAACTTACTCTGGTGGTCTCGCCAGAAGGCACCGAGAGCATAAAGGGCTTCTCGCATACTCGGCGCGTTGTAGTCCTCCATCAGCCGGAGGTAGACATTGACTTCGTTCCCCTGGACCGTGCCTCTGGCTTGCGCCAAGCTAGTCAACGCAGCGACCGCCGATGCAAACGCTGACACCGCCGCCAGCATGAAAACGAAATCTTCCACCGTCGCCTCCCACCCCAAAGCTTCGCGCTAACGGCGACAACTTCACAAAAACTCCTCGAAATTCCTACGTCTCGCGTTTCGATTCAGCCGATCCGAACATCGATCATGAATGCGATCGGGACACTCGTAGCAATCCGCTCCGCCTTAATGCTGATCTGCACCCCGGGGGCCAGCGCGGTGCAAAGCACTCTGAGCATAGCTTCGTAGCGCTCAGGCGATCCAAAAGGGTCTATCTTCAGCGCTTGCTCATTCTGAGTTGGGTCATCCGGGGCGATCACGAACACCGTCTCATGCGACGCAGCAGTTTCTCTACCGCTGATATTGATGCTCACGAGCTTACCGGTGATTTCGATGTATTGTTCAATCATCGTGGCGCTCCTAGGCGATACTCGCATCCGGCCTTACAATCCGTCGTCGGTCGCTCAACTTCAATCCGCCCCACGCCCCGGACAATGCCCGACTCGGCACGCTACGGCGGGCTGTCGCCGCAACTTTGATCTTGGCGGTCCTGTGTCTGGTAAAATTCAGTGGTCGGCTCTTCGACACCAGCCGGCAGGATAGAGAGAAACGCTTTAAAGCGTCCTGGCCACGCGAAATCCAGTCACTGCCAGGCGACGCTCGGACGAACCGGAAAGCCCGCCGGCGATTACTCTTCCAGAACCGAAATCTGAGACAAACCCGAGATCTTCCGCGTCGTTGCGCCAAGAGCCTCCGCGATAACCACACGCTTGGCCCTGCGGTTCAACGCTCTGGCAATCTTGGAGCCACTCCCAGACATTTCCGTGCATATCGTACAGCCCGAACGCGTTCGGTTGAAAGGATCCGACCGGCCGGATCCCATTATTCGGGCAAGCGGAGAAGTTGGCGCCATTGCGGGCACTCTGATCGCATATCGGATTCTGATCGCCCCAAGAAAAGTTCGACGTCGCTCCGGCACGCGCTGCAATCTCCCATTCTGCCGACGTGGGTAGCCGATAGCGTTGGCCGGTGCGCTGGCTCAGCCATTGCACATAGGCTTGCGCATCGTTCCAAGAGACGTTGATCACTGGCCGGTTGCCGCGTCCCTCTCCCACATCGCTTGGCCTGTATCCATTGCACCCGCCCGCCGCCACACATGCATCCCATTGCCCGAAGGTGACCTCATAACGCCCAACCTCGAAATTGCGCCCCGGAATGCGCACCATCGCAGGCACCACGGAACCCGGCGTGGGTGAACGCTCGCGCCCAGCCCGATCAACCGCCTCGCCAGCTTGTTCCAGCGGACCATCATTTTGTTCTGGCGGCACCGTCGATGGATTTTGTACCGGCGGTGGCTGCGCCCCGGTCTCCACCGATGCAGCGTCTTGCGGCGATGGAGCCGCCGTCGGCGTTTGCTGCCCGGCAGTTTCAGCGCCTTGAGGTGGCGACCAACGCGACATGCCAAAGCCAATCGCAGCGAGCACAAGCACCGCGGCGATCACGCCGCCAAATAACAAAGATGTTGGAGGCTTCCGTTTCACAGCCGCGGAAGCAGGCGCATTCGCTTTGCCACCGATCTTGCTCAGATCGAGGATGCCGGTGTTGACGCTGGAGCGAAGCGCCGTCGCTAAGCGCTCCACGTCGTCATGAAAATCCGGATCGCGGCGGATAATCGCGGCATTGCGACGAAGCAACGGCTTGAGGCTCTCCGGCACTTCCTCACCGCGCGGCATGCGCGCGCCGTTGACAAGCACTGGCACGACAAGCACGCCGGGCGTCGCCAGCGCGGTCTCGATCTCGATGCGCACCCAATCATGATCGTCGTCAAGGCGGCGATTGCCGCTTTCGTCCTTGGACTCGAGCCAATTCGGCCCGACGAGCACAAGCGCGACCCGGCAGCGCGGCAGCACCGATTTGATGTAATCGCCGAAATCGACGCCCGGCCCAATGTTATCGACGTCTTTAAAAACACGCTGCTTGCCGAAGCGCTGCGTCATCGCATCGTAGATTCGTCCGGCCACATCGGCGGTGTCGTCACGCCGGTATCCTATAAAGATCGCCTCGCCCGCCATGCCTTGCCCCGCCAGGCTTCCGCAATCAAAAGTGGCGAGGCGACCGATCAGAGATCGAGCGTCGGGAGCCGCGCTAGCTGGAACCGTAGTCAGGTAGAGCGCGCATGCAAAGGCCTTGCGAAAACGGCGCTGCTTGGAGACGGACCGTTTGAAGCCGATCGCGCGTTCGGGACGACTGGCAGGTTTGGGCCAACTATAGCCGCTTGGACAAATGCCTACCAATGGCCGCTTTCGATCCTGCCGGAAAAACGGCGAGGTCCGCTCCCGGCGAATAACGGACATCAAATCCGAGGATAGACCACACCCTATCCCACGCTTCCGCGCGCATTTTCCGCCCACATTCAACACCCCGCCAAAAATCAATCCGGCGCGCCTCGCACCGCGCCTAAACTCCGCCCATCCCTCGCACGGGAGTTCTCGTTGCTAGCCGGGCGATCCAGAAGCGGGGGATGTGATTGAGCGTGAAGCGTCACAGGCGATCGTGATGCGAAGCCCAAGGGAGCCGAAAGGCGAACCACGGGAGAAGACCGGAGCTAAGGCAAAGCTCCGCACGCCGCCGGGAGACCGTTCCAAGGGAGTGAAAGACCTCTCCGTGACGGCCCGTCGCATGAACGATCACGCGGGGCGCGTGCAACGCGCATCGCCAGTCGAAAGACTGGAAAGCACTACCCTGGCGCAGACCACGCGCCCCGCTCTCCCACTGAGGAGGCTTGAGATGAAACGGGAGAGCACGCGCTCATCCCGGCGCAAACCGTACTTATGCGGCTTCGCGGGTCGGTGGTGTCGGCGGTGGGCCAGTGAGTGGTGCATGCGCTGGCAAGTGGCATACGACCGTGACGCCGCGACCTGGCTCGCTCGTGAGCGCAACCCAACCGCCGTGCATCTCCACGAACGAACGCACGAGCGCGAGGCCGAGACCTGCGCCGCGGCGGTCGCCGGATTCGAAACTATCGAATGCGCGGGCTTGCTGCTCGTACGCCATGCCCTTGCCTGTATCGGCGACGGTGAGGCGCACGACACCGTCGAGGCGCTCGGCAGAAACCGTGATGGTGTCGCCGCGCTCGGTGTGACGGAGCGCGTTGGAGAGCAGGTTCACGATCACCTGGGTAATGCGCTTCGGATCAGCGTCGATTTCGCCGATCTTTGGATCGCATTTGATCTTGATCGGCACTTCGGTGTCGCGCGCCTTAGAGGCGGCCATCTGCACGCTTTCGGCGATGGTTTCATAGATGTTCATCGGCGCGACATCGAGTTGAACGTTGCCGGCTTCGACCATCGCAACATCGAGAATGTTGTCGATGAGCTTGGAGAGCGAACCGGATGCTTCGATGATCGAACCCACCTGCTCGACCTGGCGGTCGTTCAGCGGGCCGAAGACCTTGTGCGCCAGCAATTCGGCGTTGCCGAAGATCGCCTGCAGCGGGTTGCGCAGCTGGTAGGAGACGTTTTCGACGAACTGACCCTTCAGCTTGTCGGCTTCCTCGAACGCTTCAGCGCGCTCGCGCAGCGCATCTTCGACGCGGCGATCGGCGGTGATGTCTTGGAAGGCGACGAGCGTCGCGCCGTCTGGCAGCGGGCGGGTGAGGAATTTGAGTACCGTTTCGTCACTGCGGCGCATTTCACCGCGAAATTCGGTGCGCGCCTCTGGCGACGGATCGGTGATGCGCGCGCGGATCTGCGCCCAGGTCGCGCGATCGTGGAACAGATGCTCGCAAGCGGCGATGACTTTATCGAACGCCATTTCGTTTTCGACGGCGCCCGGCTCAAGCTTCCACATCGCGCCGAAGGCGGCGTTGTTCAGCTTCAGACGGCCATCAAGGCCAAACACGACGACAGCTTCATGCAGCTTGTCGAGCGCGGCTTTCTGCGTTTGCAGCAGCGCGTCATACGAGCTCTTCAGCGCGACTTCGTTAGTGATGTCCGAGAAGATCACCAGCATGCCGCCGCCCGGATGCGGCTGACGCGCGATGCGGAGCATGCGGCTGTCGGGCAGCACCCAGAAATCTTCCGGCAGCTCTTCGTGCTCTTGATAAAGCGCAAGCTCGCGCGCGCGCCATTCGGCGTAGTTCGCATGCGCCGGGAGCTTCCGCTTCTCTTTCAGATAATCGAGCCACGCAGCGTGCGACGGGCGATCCTGCAGGAACGCCGGATCGAGCGCCCACATCTTTTCGAACGCTCGGTTGTGGAACACAAGGCGCTTGCTCTGATCGAAAACGGCGATGCCTTCGGCCAGGTGGTTGAGCGTGTCGTCATGCGCGCGCTGCTGACGCGACATCTGCTCGCTCGCCGCTTCGCTTTCGGTGACGTCAATCGCGAGGCCGGCCGCGCCCCCAGCGACGGGGCTGACGCGCAGGCGCAGTGTGCGGAGCTGGGTGCCGACAACGGCCGAGCGCGTTTCTTCAACGGATTCGCCTGTCTCGATGGCTTTGCGCGCGAGATCAGTCGCGCCTTGGTCGAGCTGCAGATTGCGGTCAACGGCTTGCGCGAGCGACTTGGCTTCGAGCGCCGTGAGGTAGGTCGGGTTCGCCCATTGCAAGCGCAGGCCGCCGTCGACGCGCCACGCCATAAACGGCGCTTCGTTCCACATTTCGAGGAACGCGGCGGGGTCGCGAGCGATGACTTCGGTGGCGCCGTCGATGCGGCCACCGGCGCCGCCCTCTTCCACGCCGCGCACGCTGGCGTCGAGAATCCAGACGACAGCGCGCGCACCAGCGGTGCGGCCATCAACCTCGACATAAACGCCGTCAGGCGTTGAGATGGTGAGCGAGAACGGCGCGCCTTCACGGCGCAGACGCTGCAGCGCCGGCGCAAGGCGCGTGATGACGCCCGTCGCGCCACGCGCGTCGAAGCCTGTCAGGCCTTGCAGAATGCGGATGGCGGGTTCGGCAGCGTGCGCGGTGCCGGAGAAGCGCAGCAGCGAAGCGAGCGCGAGCGGGCTGCCATAGACGCGCGGCTTGCCCCAATCGGTTTCGCTGTCGGCCAGCGTGTCTTCCCAGATCAGAACCACGCCAGGGTGCGCACCGAAGACAGCGTCGGCCCAAGCGACGGTGTCCTCAAGTTCACGCGAGCGCTTCTTCCACGCGGCAACGCTACCGCGCGCACCTTCGGTGACGCGGATCGCCCAAAGCAACGCCGCAATCGCAATCGCGGCCGAGCCAGCCGCTACGAGCAAGCTTCCGTCCAATGCCGACCCCTAATTCCATCTTCACGGCGAAACGAATCGCCAAGCCCCATGGGCATTTTCCCGGTTTGCGCGCGCGTTTGCACGCCCGCGCCTGTCCGGGCCGGTTAACAAAATGCTAAAAGGGTTAGCGCCGAGTTAAGTTAAGAAATATCAATTGGTTAACGAGGCGCGCCGGTCTGGCGGCGCAAGTTTTCAACGGCTTGTTCCGCCGCCACCAAAGTTGGGCGCAACGTTCGCGCCCGCCGACCGACGTCCTTGGCTTTGGACGCTCCGGAGATTCTAAACACGAACGGCATCTTGTAGCTGGCGCCGAAACGAACGTGGACATCCTTGGGCTGAAACTTCGCGTGTAGCAAAGCTTCGCGCGCGGCCTCGTAGAAAACGTCCGACGGCCAAGCGTCGATGCAATTGATATTCTTGGCGCGCCCGTCAGCGCCGACTTCAAATTCAGCGATGGCCACGCCCTCAATACCGAGGCGCCGGGCAAGCTTTGGGTACCGCGCGCGCAAAGGCCCGGCGACGTCCCAAGGCATGTCGATGTGCTCGCCGTCTTCTTGTTCGATCAATTGTCGGACGGACTTTTCGTCTTCCTGCGTCCGCCAGACGACGCAGCACGGCCCGCTCGGCAGACGTTGCTGAACGCGTTGCATCTCGCGGCGCTCACGCAAACGATCGCGCAGCCATTCAGCAGCGTTGGTGACGACGATGACAAGAACAAGGACCGCGGCGCCGGCCGCAAACAGCGACGTGCCGCCGCCCCACCCTTGCGCCCGCAATATGCCGCTAATGGCCATATGCGCGAGCACGACCACACCGAAGAGCGCGGCGTAAAATAGCGCGCGCATCGCCCAAGTTGAGAGCGTTTGTGTGGTGCGGATGAGCATTCTGTCTTCCCCGCGCCTAGATGCACGGGCGGAAGCGTCGGCGCAACGGCCTGACGCTGCGGTTCACGCAAGGATTAGTGGAAAGCGAGAACTGCGAAAATGACCGCGAGCAGTGAGGACATACCGGCAATCTGACCGAAGACCGGCAAGCGGGTAGCCGCGGCGACGTTCCCGCCTTTGACCTGGCCATAGAGGACATGTGTCGCGATCGCAGCGAGTGTCAGTGTGCTGATGAAGACGAATTTGATCCAGAACATCGATGGCAAGTCGGCGAAGCCGCCGTACTTCAGGAACACCAGCGCAACGCCGCTCACCCACATCAGGATGAGCCCAATCATGGAAAAGTTTGCCAGAGCAGGGCCGATCGAGCGCAACACGGCAGCTTGATCTGCTGGGCGCTTCAGCGCCTCACGTTGGGAAATCATGCTGCCGAAGCCGCCGCCCGCGCCCATCATCAAGCCGATAATATGCGCGGCGAGAATGAGGTCGGTCACTGCGAACGCCAGTAGCTGGCGATCACGTACAAGCACTTGTCAGCACAATTATACATCGTGACCCGCAGATTGTAGTCGCCAGTCGCGAGCGATTGGAAGGTCACAATCGGCGTATTGTCGGAGGCCGCATCGACCACAACTTCCGCGCCGGTGTTCGCATCGAGAACAGCGATGTCTAGGTCTCCGCATCCTGCGGCGCAAAATCCGGACACGGTCAGGATGCCGCCCCAATCCGCAACAAGGTGCGTGGTGCGCGTCTCGCCCTGGCCGAGCGTGGCCAGTTCAGCGTGGAGCAGCTGATTGCCCTCGTTCGCCGGGGCATTGTTCTCGCGGGATGAAATCTCGTTGCGCAATTGGCTCAGCAGCTGCGTCGATTGCTGACTGATGCTTTGTGCGTTGGCGGGCGCCGCAGCCAGGCTCAACATTGCGGCTGAAAGCAACGCGCTGCGAATAAATATCCTCATGGCTTTTCTCCCCGCCCTTCGCATGCCGAGGAAACGCCTTTTTCGCGAACGTGACAAGTGGTTCACGAGCCGCCCTCTCCGCCAGTGACGGAGAGAGCGTTTTCGCGAACGTCTTAGTAGCGATAGTGATCCGGCTTGAACGGGCCGGCGGTCGGCACGCCGATGTAGTCGGCTTGCTCTTTGCTCAGCTTCGTCAGCTTCACGCCGAGCTTTTCGAGGTGGAGCGTCGCGACCTTTTCATCGAGATGCTTCGGCAGCGTGTAGACTTCGTTCTTGTAAGCCTTGCCGTTCGTCCAAAGCTCGATTTGCGCGAGCGTTTGGTTGGTGAACGAGGCAGACATCACGAAACTCGGGTGACCCGTGGCGTTGCCGAGGTTCACGAGGCGACCTTCGCTGAGCACGATGATCTTCTTGCCGTCCGGGAATTCCACGTGGTGGACTTGCGGCTTGATCTCGTCCCACTTGAAGTTCTTCAGGCCAGCGATTTGGATCTCGCTGTCGAAGTGTCCGATGTTGGCGACGATGGCGTTGTTCTTCATCGCGCGCATATGATCGACGGTGAGGACGTCCTTGTTGCCGGTGGCGGTGACGAAGATGTCGGCGTTAGGCGCCGCTTCTTCCATCGTCACGACTTGATAGCCTTCCATCGCGGCCTGCAGCGCACAGATCGGATCGACTTCGGTGACCATCACGCGCGCGCCGCCTTGGCGAAGCGAAGCGGCCGAGCCTTTGCCGACATCGCCATAGCCGGCGACGACCGCGACCTTGCCCGAGAGCATCACGTCGGTGCCGCGGCGGATCGCGTCGACGAGCGATTCACGGCAGCCGTAGAGGTTGTCGAACTTCGACTTGGTGACGCTGTCGTTGACGTTGATGGCCGGGAACGGGAGATCGCCGCGCTTGGCCATTTCGTAGAGGCGGTGCACGCCCGTGGTGGTTTCTTCCGACACACCCTTCACAGATGCGCGGATGGCTTCGTAGAAGCCGGGCTTCTCCTTCAGCATTTTGCGCATGGCGCCGAACAGCGCTTCTTCTTCTTCGTTGCTGTGATCAGCAATGACGCCGGCGTCCTTTTCAGCCTTCGGGCCGAGGACGCAAAGCAAAGTCGCGTCGCCGCCGTCGTCGAGGATCATGTTGGCGTATTCGCCGTTCGGCCACTGGAAGATGCGGTGGGTGTAATCCCAATAGTCCGCGAGGCTCTCGCCTTTGATCGCGAAGACTGGCGTGCCCGCAGCGGCGATCACGGCGGCGGCGTGGTCTTGGGTCGAGAAGATGTTGCACGAAGCCCAACGCACTTCGGCGCCAAGCGCCTGCAGCGTCTCGATCAGCACCGCCGTTTGGATGGTCATGTGCAGCGAGCCGGCGATGCGGGCGCCTTTCAGCGGCTGCTTGGGGCCATACTCTTTGCGCACGGCCATGAGGCCCGGCATTTCGGTTTCGGCGATGTTGATTTCCTTGCGGCCGTAGTCCGCGAGGCTGATGTCTTTTACGACGTAATCCTTAGCGCTCATCGCGCGCCCTCCTTCGAGAGATCGCGAGCGTCGTTTCCAAAGTGGAAGCCAGCCAAGCCTGGCGGCGCAGGGCCGTCGCAACGCTCCTTGGTAGGCGGGCGCGGTGTAGCAAGAGCCGTTGACGGGCGCAATCACCGCCCCTGCATGGCCGCCGCCCGAAATCCCCAGTCTAGTTCACCACCCGCACAGGCTGCGTAACCGGAACCCCTTCCTGCTGCTGAATCATGCCAATCAATTGCACCATCAAGCTGATGACTTGATGCGTCCGGTCTAGGTCATCACCTTGGGCTTCATAGTCGGGGTATGGCACTTGATAGATTTGGCCATCCTCGTGGCGGAACACGATCCCAGGCGGCGTGCGGCTTTGGCGCTGCGTGCGGAGCGTGGCTTCGTCAACGGCATTCACACGGAATAATTGTTGGTTCACCGACGCGCCTTCGTAGGTATCGACAAAAGTTACCGGATGACCGTGTTCACGCTGCTGGGTACGCACGACCTCGCCAAGATAAAACAACACACCTTCGATCGAACGCACATAGATGCGGTTTCGAGCGAGCTGATCGCCGGGCTGCGATCCACTTGCGTTGGTTGAAGTCGTAACGCCCTGTAACGCCGCGCCTGGCGTTTGCGGCGTGGTCTGGGACATGTCAGTCGTCACAACCGTGAAGGCGCCGTCCTCCTTGGAGCAATCGTACGCGAACCAGCGTCGAACATCCGCACTGACGACTTGGGCGCCACCGCGAACAGATTGGATCGAGAGATCGCGTGCGTTGATAGCCGCGACCCCCTCCAACGTTGGGCTAGATATCATCGGACCAACGGATTCTTGAACGCTCTTCGAGCACAGCATCAGCGGACGACCTTGGGGATCTGCCAATGTCCGCTGGAACGCTTCGTAGAGGTAGTTCGGGTCGTTTTCGTGCACCACGCCGTCGACAACAATGCTCTCGATGAACAGCGTATTGAGAAGATTCGGTCGCCAGCCATTGCGCAAGAGCAATTCATAAATGCTGAGATCGATTGAAGACTCGATCGCGCGATGAAATTTTTGATCATTCAGCACGACGAGATTGAAGCCCGGGGCTGTTTGCGCGCCGATTGTTATACCTGGCGTTAAAGTCATATTGGCGGGGCCTTCCGTCAGGCCAATCGAGGCCGTCGTTGAGGCCGAACTCTGCATGCTCGCGGAAAAATCCTGGACCCGCGTGAAAATCATCGACGTGCGATCGCGCGCGCGCATGACGTTGCGGACAATCATCAAGCGCTCGGCGTCTGCAGCGGCGACATTGTACTGATCAGCCTGCTCCGAGAGCGGCATCTGCTGCGTGTAAAAACCTGCCGGCGTCGCGCACGCGCCAAGCGATAGAGACGCGCTAAGCAGTAGTGAAGCCAAAGCCCATTTCATGACCCGCCCTCCAAGAAGAGAGCGAATACGCTAACGGGTCACCGGCCTTCGCCGATGACCCGTTTGGGTTAGTCTTTGATTTTCTGCTTCGCGGGTTACGAGCCAGTCCAGCGATCGAGCATGCGCTTGGCGGCGTCGCGGCCGCCGACGCCGAAGGCGATCGCCACCGCAACCGCGACCGAACCCAGGATCAGGCCGAAGGTCAGCAGAATGATCTGCGTGCCGACATTCATCTGGGTCAGGCCCATCGCGGTCGCCAAGGCGATGACGCCCCAGCGCACGAGCACGGACATGATCTCAGACGAGGGATTGCCAGAGCGCTGCGTCGCTGCGGCGAGAATGTTCGCCAGCAGCACGCCCAGAGCGATGTTGATCGCACCGAGCAGCAGGTTGCCCGCACCGCCGACGACGTTGCGCAACGTATCGCGCATCGCATCGAAGCCCAGCATGTTTGCCGCTTCAACCGAAGCGAACAGAATGATGCCGATAAGAACCGCGAGGCCGATCATGCGTGATGGCGGGAATTTCGAGAAGTCGATCGTGTCCACGCCAGGCGTCAGATCCATCTTCTCGCGCCCGACCCGGATCGGCTCTGCGTCGGCAATTGACGCGATGATGGCGTCAAAGCCGATAGACTTCAGGCCCTCTTCCGTAAGGGTCATGATCCAACGGCCGATCAGGTAGGCGATGAAGATGATCAGCGCCGCGCCGATCACTTTCGGGATCGTTGCAAGGATGTCGGCCAGCATGCGCGTAGCTGGATCCGAGATGGCAGTGATGTTGAGCGCTTGTAGCGCGGCGATCGAGACCGGGATGATGATGAGGGTGAACGCGAGCAGCCCGAGCAAACGCGCGAGGCCTGGACCCTTCGGCGTGTGCGTGAGGCCGGCATCGATGAGGCGGCGATCAAGTTCGACCGCTTCGACCGTGGCTTCCACCATGCGGCGAACGACGGTTGCGAGCACGAAGCCGACGAAGAAGATGAGCGCTGCGCCGACGATCGACGGCAAGAAGTGCAAGAACTCGCGCACCATGCCGTTGAGCGGATCAACGACCGCGGTAAGGCCGAGCACGTTGAGCGCGGCGATGAGGCCCAAGAGCCAAACCAGCCAGTAGCCGACTTCACCAATGCGCTCGCCAACGTCGACCGTGGGTCGAACACCGGTTGAGCCTGCGCCATCACGGCGTGCGAAGAACGGAATGCGGTCGATGCCCTTCGCGATCGCCCACTTCACCGCCTTCGCAGCGAAGTGCGCGACGACGACGATAACGAGCGCCAACAGAATGTTGGGCGCATCATTGCGGAACCAATTGGCCATAGCGGCCTGATTTTCAGGCGTAATCATAAGAGCAGCCTCCCTGCCGAGCTGCGTTGAAGATGCCCCTACGATCACCCGAACGCACGCGATTGATAGGATATGCGCGCTTTAGGCGTGCATATCCTATGCTGCATCCGCGAGATATTCGCGCCGCTGGCGGCAGTGTTGCTCTTAGTTCAACGCCTCGGGGAATGTCGGCAGCGACGTGAAGTCCTCCATCACGTGCTGGCGCACAACGCGTGCGCCGGTTTCGGTGGCGATGCGTTCGACTTTGTCCATTGAAGCAAGCGTCTGGGCGCGGTCAGTGTTGAAGCGCGGCACGGTGCGGCGCTCACGGCTTTCCGCGAGGTGCCACATGTCGCCGGTGAGTAGGATCGGGCCGGCGTTGGGCAAGCGCACAAGCAACACCGTGTGACCTGGCGTGTGGCCCGGCGCTTGAATGATGGTGACTGAGCCGTCGCCGAAGACGTCGTAGTCGGCGTCACCTTCAATGAGGCGCGTCTGCGCATTCTCGAGCTGGTTGTAGTTGTTGAAATCACCCGGATCGGCGCGGTGTTCGGCGTCGAACATGCGCGTGCGCTCGTCGACGTCGGCGATCCAAGTGGACTGCGCGAAGAGATTGCCGTTGCCGGTATGATCAGAGTGCATGTGGGAGAACGACACGAACTCAATGTCGGCCGGCGTGAGATTGAGCTCAGCCAGTTGCGCGGTGAGCTTCACCGGCACGGTCATGTGCGCCGGGAAGCCCGGCGCAGTGAAGCCGTTCGGCAAGTCGGCGATAGCTTCGGGCAGGCCTGTGTCCCAGATGAGATCGCCGCTCGGATGGCGGATGAGATAGCACGGCACGATGAGTTCGCGCGATTGACCCGCGAATGATCCATCGTCTGCGAACATGTCGATGTCGGTGAACGCGGTGTGGCCGCAATCCATGGCGTAAAGCTGAATCGCAGGCGCTTCTGCTTGCTTGGTTGATTGTCCACACGCAGCGAGCATTGCAAGAGCCGCAACCGACATCATCAACTTTTTCATATTGGCGTTCTCCCCTGTTACGCTGTTCAACCTTTCGCGCTGCCGAAACGCAAGCTCAGAATGATGACTCCAACGACGAGCAGAGCGAGACGCTTGATGCGTCTCGCTCTTTCACGATTTTGATGATTTGCGGAATGAAGCTCGCGACGCCGAACGCGTTGATTAACCGATCACGCGACGACGCAACTAAGCTCGTTTGATGACACGCACGAGAAGCAACAGGACAACCGCGCCAATGAAGGCTGTGAAGATCGTGTTGATGATGCCGGCGCCAATAGAGAAGCCGAGCACGCCAAATAGCCAGCCGCCAAGAAACGCGCCAACAATGCCGACGATGATGTTTCCAACGAGGCCAAAGCCGAAGCCGCGCACAACAAGACCTGCAAGCCAACCAGCAACGGCGCCAACCAGAATCCAGATAAGAAGAGTTTCAACAGACATGGACGTGTCCCCCCAATCGCGGGGTGAACGCGTGAGGGAACCGCCTGTTCCCATTCTGCAACCTAGCGAGACGGTTTGCGGAGTTTGAGGATCAGTACCGTGGCGGCCAAGCCCGCCGCGACAACATTCCAAAGCATTATCGAAGGCGCACCGCGCAACACGCCGTACGCGCCCCAAAGCACGGCGCCGGTGAGCACCATTGCATACGTAAGCCCTGACACGCCGGACGCGTCGCGATCACGAATGATCTTGAAAGCCTGCGGCGCGAAGGCAAATGCGCCGATGAAGCCGGCCACAAGGCCGAGCACCTCCGTGATGTCGATCTGCATGCTCCCCTCTTTCCTGCGTCAGCCGGCGATGGCGCTTACGCACTGTGCGAGGCGTTCGCCCTCTAGATTTTGCGCAAGCTCCAAGCGTTGCGTTGTGAATGTTCCGCGCCCGCGCGGCATGTAGCGGATCGTACGTTCGGTATCGCCATCACGTACGATGTAAACGATCTCCATCTCGGCATTGCCGATCTCGCCACCGTCACGGCGGATGAGCACCATGCCATTGCGAAGACCAGCAGCGTAGGCCGGCAGAGCGGGATCGACGCCGGCGATGACGTTGTTGTTGGCTTGCGTCGCCTGGATATCAAAACCGCGATGGAAGTTCGGCGCTTCTCGCGTGATGACGCGGCCGCACGGCGCGAGAACGTCTTCAGGCAGAAGAATTGGCGCGCCGCTGGTGACGTACCTCTCGATATCCGAGCCGAGATCGAGGCCCAAAGCTGGCGCAGAAGCGACGAAGATTTCCTGCGCGTATTGCGCGCCATGTGAGGCGCGCGCGCGCATGTCATGCACAACGTCATCGAAGCTACGACCATTGCGGCGCAGGCGCGCATCCCAGATCATCGCGAGGAAGCGACCGCGCATGTACGGCATGCGTTGGACGTCGCGATCGGTCCAGAAGTCGGCAAGGATACGAGAATTGGGCGCTTCGCGGACCGGCGACTGCGCATAGGCGAGCAGCGCTTGGTTGAGATCGTCCGCGTATTGCTGCGGCGTCCACAGACCTCCGCGCACAAGCATGCGGGCGGTGTAAAAATCGGTGAAGCCTTCCGAAAGCCAGTATTGCGAGGGTTCATCTTCTTGCGGGAGGCCGCCGATTTGCGCCGGCGTCCAAGTATGAAAGCTCTCGTGCGCGAGCGTGCGGATGATGGTGTTTTGCTCACCGTTCGGCGTCGCGAAGAACGCGAAGGCGTCGTCAAGGCCAGTGCCACCGACGGAAATCCAACCCTCAGGACCTGCCAATTGCAACACGGTGACAAGGTAGGGCGATGCGCGATCGTTCCAGAAGCGGCGATGCCCGGCGATGATGTCCGCTGCTTGTGTGAGCAATTGCTGATCCGTGAAACTCCATTCGCCACGTATGGCGAGCTGCACATTCGAATTCGGGTCATGCAAGATCCGGAAATCACCGGCAACGATCACGCTCGACCAGATTTTCTCAAGCGTGAGGTGAGGGTACAAAAGGTCCGACGCGAACGTCCATCCACGCGGCAGATCGCGTACGCGTAAGCGCACCGGCGCGTTGAGGCCCGCGCCGCCGGGGGTAACGAGCACAGCGTTGCCGATGAGGTGGAAGTAAGTCGGCTGGATCGTCGCGCGATAGGTGTTGCCCAGTTCCGCGCGCGGGACGCCTTCCCAATCCTGGATGATACGATAGCGGATATGGATCCGCGCATTCGGACGGTGGGTCAGTAAGCGTTGATTCGGCTCTTCGCCATCACGCATCGTGGCGCCGGAGACGACTTCAAGCGCCTCAACGCTGCGCCAGAGTTCGTCCTGGCCGCCCCAGCTATCGGGCAAGCGCAGATCACTGCTGCCATCGCGCTCGCCGCGGAAGGTCAGATCGATCTGGACGGCTTGGAGCGCGCCGCCCTGCAAGATCGGCGTCAGCTCATAGTCGATGCGCGGGGGCGCAGCGGCGCCGACGCAGAAGATCATCGCGCCAAGGGCGGCCACAGCTTGAAAGATCGAACGCATGAATTCCCCGCTTAGAGCTTAGCGGACAGATGCAGAGATTGCGGCAAAGACGGGGCAAACGCCCTCGCCTTCAATCTTCCTCGTGAAATTTCGCGACGATGAGAGCCTCGACGGCGGCCATGGCCTCATCCGCCTGAGGGCCACGGACTTCGATCTCGATTTCATCGCCGATGCCGGCGCCGAGCATCATCAAGTCCATGAGCGAGCGTGCGTCAGCTTCGTCGCTTTCCTTTCGCACGCTGATGCGGGTGTTGTCGTAGCCCAGAGCCAATTCAGCCAGCTTGCGCGAGGCGCGCGCGTGCAAGCCTTTCTTGTTCACGATCGTCAGCGTGCGCGTGATGCTCATGGCCTCGCCCGTGTCAGACGACCAGAATTAGGCCGCGCCGCCGGCGAGCTCCACCGAGGCGACTCGAATATAGCGCCGTCCGGCGTCTTGTGCAGCAAGAGCCGCTTCCGGCAGGCTGACTTTGTCGCGCACCTCGGCGAGCTTGATCAGCATCGGCAGGTTAACGCCGGCGATCACTTCGGTTTTCACCTGGTTGATCACGGAGATCGCGAGGTTCGACGGCGTGCCGCCAAACATGTCGGTCAAGATGACGACACCATCGCCCTTATCCACGGTCCGCACGGCGTCGATAATATCGGCGCGGCGCTCTTCCATGTTGTCATTGGGTCCGATGGCGATGGCGCGCATCTGATCCTGGGGCCCGAGAACGTGCTCAGCCGCGGCGACGAACTCGTCTGCCAGACGGCCGTGGGACACAACCACGACACCAATCATTCGGTAGTACTCCCGCCACCCGCCAGTGGGCCCGGATAAGGGCTGCTACATAGGCCGTCGCGCCTGCCGGAGGAAGCGAAAGCCGCACTCAGATTACAGTTTTCGACCAGTGGTTTAATGGGCAAGCGGCAGTTCCACGATTAGGCGAGCGCCACAGCTCTCGGCGCGGCCCAGGCCGTCCTTGTTCTGGGCGTAAATCCGCCCGCCGTAAGACGTGATGATTTGCCGGGCGATGGAGAGTCCCAAGCCAGAATTCCCACCGAAAGCCACGCCCTTTGGCCGCTGTGTATAGAAGCGCTCAAATACCGTTTCGAGATTCTCCGGCGGAATACCGGGCCCTTGATCCTCGACCATCGCGCGCACGATCGCGCCCTCTTTGCTCCGCTCGATCACCGCGGACACCGAAACGACGCCGCCTTGCGGACTGAAGGACCGCGCGTTGTCGACGAGATTTCGGAACACTTGGCCGAGTGGTCCGGCCTGCCCCATCACGACCAGCCCTTCGGGCTTTGCACCCTTAAACAAGACCGCGACAGGCGCAGGCTCATCAGGCGGCGCCGCGTACGCGCGCGAGAGTTCGAACAGCAGCGCACCGAGATCGACAGGGCTGAGATCGAGCTTGGCCGTCTCCGTTTCGATCCGGCTGGCGCGGGCGATATCTGTGATCAGGCGATCGAGGCGCTGCACATCCTGCGCAACGATGCCGAGCATTTGCGCCTGCTGCTCTGGTGTTTTCGCCGAGCGCGCCGATGCGACTGCGGACTGGATCGACGCGAGCGGATTTTTGATCTCGTGGCTGACGTCAGCAGCAAAGCGCTCGTTCGCATCAATGCGATCCGCGAGCGCGCCGGTCATGGCTTCGAGCGAATGCGCAAGCTCGCCGATTTCGTCCTTACGGCGAGAATCTTCCGGCAGCGCCAAGCGCGTGGCGCCCGTGAGCCGCAGCGAGTCCGCGGCGCTGGCAAGCCGGCGCAATGGACGAGCGATGAATAGGGCTAGCAAAAGCGAAGATAGGAAGATCGCGATCGTCGCACCAATCATGAACGGGATCATGCTGGCGCGCTCGGCAACGAGGATGCGCTCCACGTCGGCACTCTCGGTCGTGACCGTGCCCATGACTTGCTGCACGCGCCGTAGAGGCACAGTGACGGAGACAACGCGCTCCCCGCGTTCGTTCAGCCGCTCACCGTCAACGATTTCGCCGCGCACGGCGCGGCTTTGCTCTTCCTCTAGCGTCGTCGTCGGGCGCCAAGGGGTAAGGCGCATGTACTCGACTTGCCGGGCGGCGCTCTCGATCTTCTCACCGAGGCTTTGATCGTCTTGGATCGGTGTGGTGCGAATTTCATCGTAGATGACATCGCTGTCGGCGATGAGGCGGCCATCGGCATCGAACACGCGCACGCGCGGGCGTCCCACACCGGAGCGCGCACCTTCAGCGATCGGCGGCAAGATGCGGTGCAGCACCAGGCGCACGGCGCTCTCGTTGATGTAAGGGTATGGATCGCCTTCAACCGTGCCGGTTTCGATCAGCAGATTGGTGATCAGTTCGCCCTGCGTGCGCAGATTGCGAAATTGCGCTTCGGTCAAACCGGCGCGCATTTCTGTGAGCAGCAGCACGCCAAGGATCAGGACGGCGAGGCCGACCGAATTCCAGATAAAGATGATCCGGGCGATCCGCGAGCGCCAAAGCGCGCTGAAGATCCCGTCAGGCTTCGTTGTACCGATAGCCGACGCCGTAGAGGGTTTCGATCGCGTCGAAGTCGCCGTCGATGTCGCGGAATTTTTTGCGGAGCCGCTTGATGTGGCTGTCGATTGTTCTGTCGTCGACATAGACCTGATCGTCATAAGCAGCGTCCATCAGCTGATCGCGGCTTTTAACGTAGCCGGGACGCTGCGCGAGCGCTTGCAGGATAAGAAACTCGGTGACCGTGAGGCGAACTTGTTCGCCCTTCCACGTACAGGCGTGGCGGTTCGGATCAAGCGTGAGTTCGCCGCGGACGATGGGCTTTTTGTCAGTGGCCGCCTCCGCTCCAGGTGTGCCAGCGCGCGTTCGGCGCAGCAGCGCTTTCACGCGCTCGCTCAGCAGGCGCTGGGAGAAAGGCTTTTTGATGTAGTCGTCGGCGCCGACATTGAAGCCGACAACCTCGTCCATCTCGTCGTCCTTCGAGGTGAGGAAGATTACAGGCAGGTTCGATGCTTGGCGCAGGCGGCGCAGCACTTCGACG
>JAPLOL010000065.1 GCA_026400735.1 Alphaproteobacteria bacterium
GGCCCGAGCGCCGCAACGCCGTGAAGGTTTTGCTGCTGCTCGACATCGGCGGTTCGATGGATTCACACATCAAGCTTTGCGAGGAGCTGTTCAGCGCCGCGCGCACCGAATTCAAGAGCCTCGAATTCTTCTACTTCCACAATTGCCTCTATGAGAGCGTGTGGAAGGATAACCGCCGCCGTCACGACGAAAAAACGCTCACCTGGGACATGCTGCACAAATTCCCGAGCGACTATCGCGTCGTCTTCGTCGGCGACGCCACGATGAGCCCTTACGAAGTCACGTACCCAGGCGGCTCAGTCGAACACTGGAATGAAGAAGCCGGCGCCGTCTGGCTACAGCGCGTCGCGCAAATTTATGAGCGCCTCGTCTGGCTCAACCCAACGCCGCGCGCCCATTGGGACCACACGCCTTCGATCCAAGTGATCCGCGAAGTCATTGGCCCCGACCGCATGTTTCCGCTCACCATCCAAGGTCTCGACGGCGCCATGCGCGAACTCAGCCGCTAGTCTTTTTTCTTGTTGCTTTGACTCGAAGCAAACAAAGCGGTGCCCACACCGCAAGCCACGGCGATCAGCGCAAACACCATCGCTAGAGGAAATTCCTTCTCTTCCGCGGGCGCTTGCGCCGCATAAGCGCTCGCTGACGACATCAAAGTCGCAACAACAACAACCACGCTTTGCTTGAACATCATTTCCTCCGCACGCAAACGCTAGCGCGCGGTATCAGCCCCGTCCATGGCTGCTAGCCCGCCCACACCATCTCTGCCGGCCGATAGCCAAGCTCCGTGATCCGCCGCTCGAACGCAGCGCGCATCGCGGGCGTGATCTCGCGCTCGCGCGTCAGCACCCAGAGGTAACGCCCTTCCGGTTCACCGACGATGCTCCACTCATAATTCTCACCGCGGTCGAGCACCCAATACTTGGCCCAGAACGGCCCGAAGAAACTCACCTCAAGCTTGCCCTCGCCGGCTTCTCCAGCAGGACGCGCGCGTCCACGCGCAACGCGGCTCTCGCCTCGCTCATCGATGCACGTGTTCACCACCGAGATCAGGCCGTCGTCGCGCACGCCATATTCGGCCGTTGCGCGTTGACAACCTTCTTCAAAGCTATTTGGCAGCCGCGCCTGCTCGTACCAGGTGCCCAAATACCGGGCCTGATCGATGTAGGCGACCGGCAGCGGGTCGGTGCTCTGGCGGTAAACGGGATTGGGTGAACACGCGGCCACGAACATGGCGGCGGCAAGGAACATCAGACGCATGCATCTGTTACGTCCATCTTGCCGGTTTGGTTCCCTTTTAGGACAATAGGTCTCGGGGAGTCGGATGGATCGGCGCGCCTTTCTTCTGAGCGCTGCGGCATGCAGTGCGGTGAGCGCTTCAACGGCGCAGGTGGCGCTCGCCCAAAACACACAACGTTTCGCAACCGCCGCGAGCTATAGCGCGCAGCGCGACGGCGCGAGCTTCCTCGTCGTCCGCCACGGCGTCGTCCTGGCCGAGCAATACAGCGCCGGCGGCGCCGAGACGCGCTGGGCCATCGGCATGGGCACCCGCGCCTTTATGCCCTTACTCGCCGCCTCCATGGTCGAAGATCGGCTGATGACCTTGGACGAACCCGTCGCCGCAACACTCGGCGATTGGGCCGCTGATCCGGTCAAGAGCACCATCTCGATCCGCGTTCTGCTGAGCGGCGCCAGCGGTTTGAGCTTCGACGCCGACGGTCCGCACGATCTCGCGACAGCGATCGCGCTTCAGCCTCGCCAAGCGCCAGGCACAGAGTTCAGCGACGATTCCGCCCCCTACGTCCTCTTCTCCGAAATCGCGCGCCGTAAGCTCACCGCCCGCGGCCGCGAGCCCGATCCGGCACGCTACCTCACCACGCGCACGCTGCTGCCGATCGGCTGCGTGCCAATCGGCTGGGCTCGCGCCAGCGACGGCCTTGCGCGCTTCGATGACGGCGCAGCCGTCTCCGCGCGCGGCTGGGCGCAAGCGGGCGAGCTCATTCGCCGCCAAGGCGTCTGGCGCGCACAGCAACTCGCAAGCGCCAACGCTTTAGGCGAAGCAATCCGTGGATCGTTCGCGGAGTCACGCGCGGGGTTTGGTCTGTGGCTCGCAGGGCGCGGACGCGGCCGCGACAACTTTGCGATCGACACTGATCTGTGGCGCGCCAACTCGCCGGCGCCGATCGATCTCGCCATGGCAGCCGGACAAGGCGGTCAACGCCTCTACCTCGCACCCACGGATGGTTTGGTGATTGTACGCCAAGCACGTTCGCTCACGAGTTCGTCGTGGTCTGACGCGCAATTCCTATCGTTGATCTGGCGCGATCTTTGAGCGGCGCAGCGCACGTGCGCCGCGCCGCTTAAAGCTCTTAGTCCTTTGAACGGATCAACAGGCCGCCGATGAGGCCGAGGATGCCGCCACCGGCAGCGCCGGTGATCAAGTTGGCGAGATGCGCGCCGTTCTCACCATCGATGAGATTGCTCCACATGTTCGTGATGCCGCCAACCGCTTCGACGTTCGCGCCAGCATAGCCGGCGGCGATGCCACCGATCGCGCCGATCACGGTGCGGCCCACAAGTCCGCCGCCGCCGCGCGTCACCGCGCCCAGAATATTGCCGCCGATCGCGCCGCCCAGCGCTTGCACGGCGTATGGCAGGATAGTCGCCCAATCCATGTTGCTTCCCCTTACCTGGCGCGGATACAGATCCCGCGACGGTGGCGAAGGATACGAGTTCCCGAGAAATCCACAACGAAGATTGCTGCGCCGTAATATGAGTTTCGACCTCTAGTTCGCGCGCGCCGCATGTTGCGAATGCTTTGTCCCCCGGACAGGCGACTGATGTCCCAGCGATACAAAGGGACCACTCTGTAATCTTCCCTTCATCTTATGCACATTTGCGTGCGGCCATCGCGATGCCCGCACGTGACGCTCGTGTTAAAGCGGCGGCCACTATCGCGATTGGCCCCCCACCATGATCGACATCATCACAGTCAGCACCCACGACGCCAAAAAACTGGCGGCCGAATTGGTGCGTCTGTTGGAAGCCGAAGAGCACACCGTGCGCATGCTGGTGGGCCGCCAATCGCAAGTGGCGATCGAAGACGCCAAATCCTCGCGCGACGCTGTGCTGATCATTTGGTCGGAAGACGCGCCGAGCCAAACCTACATGCGCGAGTGGCTGCGCCAGATCGATGCGGCGCGCCTCATTGAGATCGCCACAGCGCCAGGATGGCCTGAGCGCAAAGACCGCAAGTCGCCCGTGATCGATTTCAGCTCATGGCGCGGCGAGCGCGGCGGACGCGCATGGAATACCTTGAGCGATCGCTTGAAAACCGTTGCGCGCGGGATCGAGCCGCCAAAGCCACCTGCACGTCATGCGGCGATTGCACTTGGCATAGTCAGCGTCGCAATCGTCGGCGTTGCCGCGAGCGTGCGCGATCACTTGGCGCTCGCGCCCGAGACTGCCGCGGCCGCGCCACAAGAGCAGATCGTGCAACTCGAAGCGCCGACAGACGCCGTCGGCGGCGCGCTTTACGCGACAGAGCCAGGATCAATTGATGATCTCACTGCGCTCGCGCCAGTGCGCTTGCTGAACACGCAGCAAATTCACATGGCCCCGATCGAACTCACCCGCGTGAACCTCGATCCAATCCCTGAGGTTCGCGACCCAACTTTGATCGAACGCCTGCAAGGCGCATTGTCACGCGAAGAGTCCGAACAAACGGGCGGCAACTAGCCCACGCCGCCACGCCGCCCGCGCACCCAATGCATGATCGCCCATGCATGCGATTCATGGCGCATCTTCAGCAGCGCTTCCGCAGGGCTCATCCAAACTAAAGCGTGGTCGGGCTCAGTCGGCGCGCCATCGTCAGCCGAAAGCTCAACCTCATAGAATGACGCCAGCGAATTGCGCGGCTCACTCTTATTGAGCCAATACTGCCCAGCGCGGCCAATCACCCGCGTCGGCCATACCGTCAGCCCCGTCTCTTCCTGAAACTCGCGCATCAACGCCGCGGCCTCGTCCTCGTCGGCTTCAATGCCGCCGCCTGGCAGATCGTATTCGTACGGCGCTTTCTTGCCGATCTGCACGATGGCGATATTGGCCTCGCCGCGCGGACAAATGCCGTAAGCGCTCATGCGCTCCTGATACGTCAAACCGGATTGTGTCTGGCCGAACTGCAGGGCGAAGCGGGTCATACGGCGCGATATAGCGCGATGCCGTGGGCGTGGCGACAAGTGTTGAGGCCCCAGCCCGGGCGCCATAAGCAGCCTTCATGCAAGTTCGCCTCAACCCAGTGACGCTCATTACCGGCGCCGGCTCAGGCATCGGCGCGGGCTGCGCGCAGGACCTGGCGCGAAAATCCACAGGCGGCCTCTTGCGGGCCGATAGCGACGATGCCGCGCTCGGAACGTTGGCCGACGAACTCGACGCCGCCGGCGTGTCCCCCGAGCGCATCTCCACCCTCGCCTTTGACGTCACCGACATGGCGCGCTGGACCCAGGCCGCGACCTTCATCCAAGCCCAATACGGCCAAATTCGCAGGGCGGCGCCATCGTCGTCACCACCTCAGCCGCCGCTATTAAAGCCGAGCCACTCGCGCCAAATTCCGCGCCGGGCCTCCTGCAAGTGATGCGCGCCGCCTCACGCGAAGCCGCGCACAGCAACGTCCGCATCAACGCCATCGCCCCCGGCGGCGCCGATACGCCAATGTGGAATTCGATGTCCTGGTTTCAGGATCTCGTGCGCGAGACCGGAAACGAAAGCACCGCGTTCGACAAGATCGCGCAGATGCAACCGCCGATCGCACGCTATGCACAAGGCGGCGACGTCGCGCGCCTCATAGTCATGTTGCTTGCGGAAGAAGCGCCAATTACGGGAGCCACCCTTGTCGTGGACGGCGGCGGGGCGCTGTGATCGGATTAGCCCCACGCGATTCGGCGGGGTCATTTCAATGCTTTCGATTTTCCAGCGCTTCCTCAACTTCGATCGGCTCATCGGCCCGACGCTGGTGAAGCTCGTCTACTATGTCGGCCTCGCTGCCATTGTGCTTGGCGCCATAGGCGTGTTGCTCGCGGCTTTGATGACGATCTTCACCGGCGATTTCCCGAAAGGCATCGTGCAATTGATCATCGCGCCGTTGGTCGTCGCGGTCGGTCTCATCTATTGGCGCTTTATGTGCGAGCTCTTCATGCTCGCCTTCCGCGGCTACGAACGTCTCGGCCAAGTGCGCGATCTGATGCGCATTGCAGCCGGCCAAGCGCCGCCAGCTTCAGAGCCCGACGAAAATCATCCAGCGTTCTGATCGCTCATGAAGCGCGCCGCCAAATCCAACGGCACGCGCTTCATGCGCCGCGTCTGCGCGTCCAGCATCACCCAGTTCGACTTGATTTGCGCTGACGGCTTATCCGCGCCCGCCTTGTAAACTTCGACAAAGCGTATCCACGACGGCCCGCGCGGCGCCTCATCGACCCAGGTGCGCACCTCAACATCATCGCCCAGTTCCAACTGCGCGCGATAGTCGACCTCGTGGCGCACCACCACCCACACATACGCATCCAGCATCTCCGCCGGCGCGCGCGAGCGCCAATGCGCGATCGCCATCTCCTGCGCGTAGCGCAGATAGACGATGTTGTTGACGTGGCCGAGTTCATCGATGTCGGCGGCAGCGACAGGAAAGCGCTGGATGAATACTTCTGCGGCCATGCGGCCACTTTAGCGCAAAAGCCTAGGCCGCCTCAGCGGCGAATTGCTCCAGCGCGCCCAAAGCTTCGTTCAGCGCCACGCGCACGCCGTGCAAGCCCGCCTCGCTATCCTCGGATGTCTCAGCGGCCTCGCACGCCGCCGCCAGGGCATTCAGCCCAATGCCGCGCGCAGAGCCCTTCAGCGTATGCACCGCCTCGCGCCAGCCGTTCGCGCTCGCCATCGCGGCGCTCCAGCCTTCAACTTGCATCCGGAAGAGGCCCAAGACCTCGATCTGCAACGCGCGATCCGCGCCGGTCATGTGATCGAAATGGGCGCGGTCGAGGGTAAGCATTGCGCCACCTTCGCGCGCGCGTCCTTAAAGTCAGGTTGAGAACGCCGCCACGCCGAACAGCTGGCGATGGAACAAGGCAATCGCCACGGCGATCGCCACGCCCACCAAGCCGCGCCAACCAATCTCGCCGATCACCAGCTTGTTGCGCCCCTGCACGATCGCCACGAACGGCGCATTCGAGGTCACATCCTCGAACTTTTCCCAGCCTTCCGGATCGCGCGCCGCGCCCTTGCGATCGATCGACCGCGCACCAAAAACCGACATCAGCGCCAGCGCCCCAAACAGCATCACCGCAAAGCGCTCGCCATTGACCAGCAAGTGCCCCGCGCCCCAAAGCGCCACGCCCCAAAGAAACGGATGGCGCGTGATCCGCAGCACGCCATACGCCGGCTCAGCCTTCGCCAGCCCTGCCTTTTCAAACCCAGCGAGCGTCGGTCCCGGCGTGAACAGCCCCGTAAACGCCAGACTCAATCCAAACAGAACAAGCACATAGGCTGCCCACCGCAGCCAGCCCGGCGGATCCCAGAGCGGTGCGTTCAGCGGATCGAACGGGTCAGCCCGCATCTGCCCAATGCCGACAATCAGCGCCGTCAACAGCGCCCCTGAGGCCAGCGAAAACAGCCCCCGATACGGCCATTCGCCGATCATGCCCACGATCCGCGCCCTCAGCCCCGTCGCGGAAATTCCGACATGGATCAGGACAAAACCGGCCAATGCCCAGGCAAACAGGTTCATGCCCGCTCCTTTCGCGCCCCAGACGGCGCAATAGTGCATCCCTCGCACACTGGACGCGCGCGCCCAATCCCCCTATGTCCGGGCGCTCGTTTGGTACGGGTGATTAGCTCAGTTGGTAGAGCAGCTGACTCTTAATCAGCGGGTCACAGGTTCGAATCCTGTATCACCCACCAAACTTCACTGCGCGTAGCCCAGCGAAGAATGTCCTCCGAATCCTCGGCGTAGGAGGACAGCGCGCTCCACCCACGAGCTTCGGATGGCTTGCGCCACGCGCTCTACTCACATTCATCAAACTCCTCGTCCTCCGCCGACGCTTCGGGTGGCGGCGGAGGATTGATCGCCGTCAAATGCGTGCCGAGCACATACGTCCGCGCCCATCCAGCTTGGCCGTTGGCACGCTCGAAACGCACCCAGGCCCCAGCGCGTGAATTGTACAATCGCGGTGACGGATCCCAGTCGACCAGGTCTTCGTCAGAATACAAAATCTCGCCGCGCCGCCACACATCGTAGCCTTTGCAGTGCCCCCACACCGCATAGACGACGTCGCCCGCGGCCAGAGATCCGTCTCCCGCATTCATCACGCCGCGTCGCGGTGGATGATATTGAATCTGCTCAACCGCTGACACGACCTCCCCGACGCGAAGACGGCCAACCCGTCGCGAGAATTGATCTGCCTCCGCATAGAGCGGCACGCGCGCGCCAGCGCGCCAGCGCGTTGTGCATGGCCCGGGATCACACGGATGGCGCACAACGAAGAGGCCGTGCTCCAACGGTATTTGATCCTCAGGCGCGACGACACGTTCAGCCGCTACTTCCGTTTGCGCCGGCCATGGCAGCGGCGACGCGTCAGCTGCGATCGCCCACTTAAGGCAACCGGCCGCATGGAGGCCCAGTCCGCCGGAACAAGAATCTGAGGCAAAGCACGCCTCTTCAGTCCAGCCCTCCATGCGCTCCCAGCGGCCGCTCAGGTCGCTCTGCCTATAGCACGCCGCAACGTCCTCCGGTTGTGCGGGCGCCGGTGCGCTCGTGCTTGCATTCAATTGTGCGCATGCGCCGAGTCCGCCCATGAGCGCTGCGCACAATGCCGCCACCACAATCCGCTGACGGCCCATCAGAAACCTCCCCGCCGAAATCTCGCTTACGCCGCGCCCTCCGCCCGCGGCGGCGCACCAAGCACCTCCCGCAGTTTCGCCGCCAACTCGCGCCTTTTGTAGGGCTTGCGGAGAAGCGTCACGCCCGGCGAGAGATAGCCCTCTTCGTCCATCATCGTTTCGGGATGCCCCGACGTGTAGAGCACGGGCAAACCTGGCACGATGTTGCGCGCGAGCAGTGCGAGTTGTTCGCCGCTCATCCCCGCCATGACCACATCCGTGAACAACAAATCGAAGCGCTCGCCTTCCTGCAACAAACGCAGCGCCTCCAAACCAGAGCGCGCGCTCACGACGCGATAGCCAAGGTTCGTCAGTTCGCCGCCGACTTGCACACGCAGCAAATCGTCATCTTCAACCAGCAGCACGCGCTCGCGCCCCGTCGCCACAACTTGCACGGCTTCGCCGCTCTGCTCACGCCGCGCCTCGCGCGAACGCGGCAGATAGAGCTTCACAGTCGTGCCGCGACCAACTTCGCTTTCAATCTCGATGCGGCCCTTCGATTGCGTGACAAACCCGTACACCATCGACAGCCCAAGCCCTGAGCCCTTGCCCACTTCCTTGGTCGTGAAGAACGGCTCGAACACGCGCGCGCGTGTCGCGTCGTCCATGCCGGTTCCAGTGTCTGCGACCGAGAGCACGACGTAGTCGCCGCCCGGAGACGTTGCGTCGCCTTTCAGCACCGAGTTCCACACGCCGATACTCAGCATGCCGCCGGCGGACATCGCATCGCGCGCGTTGATGCACAGATTGAGCAGCGCGCTCTCAAGCTGCAACGAGTCAATCAACGCGTCCCATGCGCCATGCTCGGCAACGATCTGAATATGAATTTGCTCGCCCAGCGCACGCCGCAGCAATTGATCCATGCTGCGCACCAACGCCGCAACATCCGTCGCCTTCGGATCGAGCGCCTGCCTGCGCGAGAACGACAACAAGCGGCTGGTCAGCTCCGCGCCGCGCTCGGCCGCAAGCCGCGTCATCTCCGCCAGCATGTGCAGCTGATCGTTTCCTTCGAGCCGCGTCTCGAGCAATTCGGCATTGCTCAATATCACGGTCAGCAGATTGTTGAAATCGTGCGCGACGCCGCCAGTAAGCTGCCCGACCGCTTCCAAGCGTTGCGACTGACGCAACTGCGCTTCCAATTCACGCCGCTGCGTGACATCGCGCGCAACGACAACGATATGCGTCGTCATGCCAGCATCAGAGACGAGCGGAAACAGTTCGCCCTCAACCCAAATCTCGCGGCCGTCTTTGGTGTAGTTGATAATCTCCGTCCGAGCCGTGAGGCCGCGCGCCAACAAATCGCGCGTGCGCAGCAATTCATCGGGATCGGTTTTCGGCCCGTGCAGAAAGCGCAGCGTTTTGCCCAGCACTTCGACCGGCGTGTAGCCGGTCATCCCCGTAAACGCGTCGTTGACGAACACGATCGGCGGCCCATCCCCGATCGGCCCAGCCTCCGTGATGATCACCACATCCTTCAGCCGCGAGATCGTGGACTGCAGCAGCCGCATCGTCTCTTGCGTGCTGTGGCGCTCGCTGATGTCGCGGAAGTAGATCGCCAGTCCGCCCTGCGAGGCGAACGCCCGCACTTCCAGGCGCGCGCTCAGCGGCGGATAGTCGAGTTCGAACGTCGTTGAGCCGCCATTGGCTTTGACTTTCGCGTACTCCTTATATGCGATCGTATCGACGCCTTCGGGAAACTCGTCCCACATGTTGCGGCCGAGCAGTTCCGCGCGCGGGCGCATCAACACTCGTTCCGCTTGCGCATTAATGTACATAAAGCGCCAGCCTGCATCGAGCAGGATGAAGGCGTCAGGCATGCTTTCAAGGCTGGCGTAGAGCTGGCTCGCAAGCCCATCGCCATTGATCGTCGCCTGAGACTCGTCAGCGCCGCTCATCGCCTTCCGCGGTACGGCCTAAATAGAGTGAGTTCAAGGTTCTGCGGTCGCAGAGATCACGTGTGTCGGCGTAGTTCTCATTACCTCGGCGCCGCCGCCACAAGCCCTAACGAAACCCTAACGAATTCATTGCCGTTTCGGACACTTACAACCTGTGGCGGAAACGTCTCGGAAACACATTCATCGTAAACGTGGAACCGCTCGCATCAGGACGCAGAAGCGTCAGGAGTGCGCGTGGGCTGACTGAATGTCGGCTCTCTAGACCAAGAAGGTCCGGGATGACGATTTCGAGCTTGTCCACCGCACAAGTTGCGGCGCTGTCGGTTACGGCTATTCAAAGCCTATCGACGACTACTTTGGGCACGTTCGCCCCGACCCAAATCGCGGCCATCAGCGTTGCCGGTGTCGGCGCGCTCTCCAACACACAGGTTGCTTCGCTCTCCACCACCCAGGTGAAGGCGTTCACAGCAACGCAAATTCCGAACTTCTCCAGCGACGTCGCCTTCTCTTCTGCGCAACTCCTCGCGCTGAACGAAGTGCAGCTCGGCGCTTTCACCGGAACTCTGGTCGGCAGCATGAGCGCGACAGCCGTCGCTGCCTTCGCCGCCACGCAAATTCAAGCCTTCAGCGCCGCCAACATCTCAGCGCTCGACGAAACTCAAGCAGCCGCGCTCACTGCAACGCAAATCTCGAGCCTCACGACCGGCCAAGTCGCCGGCCTCAGCGCAACCGACATCGGCGAACTCAATAACACGCAAGCCCGCGCCTTCAGCGCCAGCCAAATTGAGCGCCTCAGCAACACCGCCGTCTCCGCCTTCGACGCCACTCAATTCGGCGCGTTGACGGTCACACAAGTCAAAGCTCTCACCGCGACGCAAATCACCGCCCTTGATGCGGCCGACATCGCCGAGTTCAAGGACACGCAGATCGCGGCGCTCTCGACCACCCAAGTGCGCGCCATCACTGCCACCAACATGGCCGCGCTCACCGAAACGCAAATTGGCGCGCTCACCGCCACTCAATTGCAGGGCCTGACCAACACCAACCTCGCCGCCCTCGTTGATACCCAAATCGCGGCGCTCTCCACCGGCCAAGCCTCGTCGCTGACCGCCGCGCAACTCTCGGCAATGAACGCGACCAACATCGCGGAATTCACGTCGACGCAGCTGCACTCGTTCACGACCACGCAAGTCAAAGCGCTCACGTCCACAAACATGGCCGCGCTCGATGAAACCCAGATCGCCGCTTTCGACGCCGCGCAGATCGCCACTTTCAGCGCCACCACGATTTCAGCCCTCGCCGACGCACAACTCGGCGCGCTGACGACGACTCAAATCGGCGCCCTCTCGGCCAACCAAGTAAAAGTCTTCACCGCCGGCAACATCGGCGCACTGACCGAAACCCAAGTCGGCGCCCTTAACGCAACGCAATTGCAGTCGCTGACCGCAACGGCGCTGTCGGCCCTCACCGAAACACAGGTCGCTTCGCTGAACACGACGCAAGTCCAGTCGTTCAAGAGCACGCAGATCGCAGCGCTCTCCGCCACCGATATCAGCGAGTTCTCGACCGATCAGGTCGCGATGTTCTCCGCCGCGCAAGTGAAAGCCTTCACGGTTACCAACATCGGTGACCTCTCTGAAACGCAAGTCGCCGCCTTCAACGCGACGCAAGTCCAAGCGCTCACCAACACTCAAATCGCAGCTTTGGACGCCACGCAACTCAGCACCATGACGACAACGCAAATCGCCGCGATGACGACGAGCCAGATCCGCTCGCTCAGCGCCGGCAATGTCGGGGCGCTGGCGGAAACGCAAATCACCGCCATGACGGCGACACAGGTCGCCTCGCTCTCGGCCACGGCGATGGCCACGTTCAACGCAACGCAAGTCGGCGCCTTCAGCACCGGTCAGGTCGCCGCCCTCACCCGCGCGCAAATCTCGGTGATGACCAACGCAACGCTCTCGGCCTTCGACGCCACGCAATTTGCGGCGATGAACGCAACGCAGATCAAATCGCTCACCACGACGCAACTCACGGCGCTTGACGCGACCAATGTCGCCGAGTTCACCGGCACGCAAATCGCCGCCCTCGCGACCACGCAAATGGCGGCGCTCACAGCCGGCAACATGGCCGCGCTCACGGAAACGCAAATTGCGGGCCTCGCCACCACGCAGCTTGCCTCCATTTCCGCCAGCAACCTTGCGGCGCTCGCCGACACGCAGATCGGCGCGCTCACCACCACACAAATTGGCGCGCTCAGCGCCGCGCAGGTCGGCGGGCTCAACGCCGGCAATATCGGCGCTTTGACCAACGCTCAGATCGGCGCCCTGAACGCCACGCAAGTCGGCGCGCTCTCGACCACGGCCGTCTCCGCCTTTGATGCCGGCCAGTTCGCGCAACTCAACGCCACTCAAGTCAAAGCCCTCACCGCGACGCAGGTCGGCGCGATGAACGCGACCGACATCGGCGACATCACCACCACTCAAATCGCGGCCCTCACGGCAACGCAGGTGACCACCCTCACCTCAACCAACGTCGGCCACTTGAGCGAAACCCAAATCGCAACCTTCTCGAACGCGCAGGTCCAAGCACTCACGACCGGCAACGTGCGCGCCATGGCCGATACGCAAATCGCAGCGCTGACCGATACCCAAGTCGCCAACCTCTCGGCCACGCAGGTAGCGGCGCTGAGCGCGACAAACGTTCAAGCACTGACCGCTGGCCAAGCCGCAGCAATGACCGCAACGCAGCTTTCGCTGCTCACCGCGGCTAACGTCCACGCCCTCGCCGACACGCAAATCGCGGGCATGAACGCCACGCAGATCAAATCGTTCACCGCGACGCAGCTCGCCGCGCTCGACGCCACCGACATGGCTGAGTTCGCCGCCACGCAAGTCGCCGCGATGACCGTGACGCAAGTCGGCGCGCTCTCGACCGGCAACTTCGCCGCTCTCGCCGACACGCAAGTTGAAGCGCTGACCAACACGCAGCTCACCGCCGTATCCTCGACCAAGATCGCGGCGATGACGGCGACGCAAACGGGCGCGCTGACGGCAGGCCAAATCGCATCGCTCAGCACCACGCAAGTCAAAGCCTTCACCAACGCAAATCTCTCGGCACTCGACGCGACGCAATCTGCCGCCCTCACCGCAGCACAGATCGCATCGCTCTCGACTGGCCAGATCAACAGCCTAAGCGCCACCGACGTGGCCGACATAACGACAACGCAAATCGCCGCCATGGCGACGACCCAAGTCAAAGCACTGACCGCAACGGTGATGGGCGACCTCTCCGAGGCTCAAGTCGCGGCCTTCACAGCGACACAGATCGCCAACCTCTCGACCGGCAACGTCGCAGGCCTGGCTGAAACGCAAGCCGCCGCGCTGACCGCCGGACAAGTGGCCGCGTTGAGCACCACGCAGATCAAAGAACTCACCGAGACCAATCTTGCGGCGCTGAACGCCACGCAAATGGCTGCGATCACGACCACGCAAGCCAAGGCGCTCACCAACACCCAAATCGCAGCGCTCACGGCCAACGATGTGGCCGAGTTCACCGCCTCGCAGCTAGCCTCGCTCAGCACCGCGCAAATGGCGGCGCTCAACGCCACCAACATGGCGGCCCTCAACGCCACGCAAGTCGCGTCCTTCACGGCCACACAAGTCGCGCGCTTCAGCACCGACGCTGTGAAAGCCCTCGACGCCACACAGATGGGCGCCCTCACTGCAACGCAAGTCAAAGCGCTGACCGCAACCCAACTCGGCGCCCTCGATGCGACCGACGTCGGCGAGATCACCACCACGCAGATCGGCGCGCTGACCAAGACGCAGCTCTCGTCGCTGGCCCAAACCAGCCTTGCTGGCCTCACCGCCACACAAGTCGGCACGTTCTCAACGACGCAAGTCCAAGCCTTCTCCGGCGCCGCGCTCTCCAGCCTCGATGCGGCTCAAACCGCGGCACTGAAGACGACCCAGATTGCCGCGCTGACCAACACCCAGATCGCTGGCTTCAACGCCACCGACATCGGCGAACTTGCGGCCACGCAAGTTGCGGCGCTGACAGGCACGCAGATCGGCGGCCTCACCAACGCCGCTGCCTCGGCGCTCGACTCCGACCAGCTCGGCGCCCTGAACGCCACGCAGATCAAGTCGTTCACGGCCACGCAGATCACGAACTTCTCGGCCACCGACGTCGCTGAGCTCACGGCCGCGCAAATCGCGCAGCTGAACACGACGCAAGTCGAAGCGCTCCGCGCCACCAACATTACCGAACTCAACGAAACTCAAGTCGCCGCCTTCACAGCGACACAGGTGAAATCACTCTCGGCCACGAACCTCGCCGCCTTTGCTGACAGCCAGATCGCCGCGCTCACCGCCGGCCAGATCGGCGCGCTCTCAACGCAGCAGGTCAATGCCCTCACCACTACGAACATCGCCGCGCTGACCGAAACGCAGGCCGCGGCGCTGACCACAACACAAATCGCCGGCCTCTCGGCCGCTGCCGCTGGCGCCCTTGGCGCCACGCACATCGCCGCCATGAGCGTCACGCAAGTACGCGCCTTCAGCGCCACTCAACTCTCGGCGCTCGGCACATCGGACATGGCGGAGTTCACGGAAACTCAGATCGCGGGCCTGCAGACAACGCAGCTCCAGGCGCTGTCGAACACCAACCTCGCTGCCCTGGCTGAAACCCAGATCGCCGCCCTCTCCGCGACGCAAATCCAATCCATCTCGACCGGCGGCGTCGCGAACCTGACCGAAACGCAAGTCGGCGCGCTGACGACGACGCAAGTCGCGGCGATGTCTGCGACGCAAATGCGATCCATGACCAACGCCAACCTCTCGGCGCTCGCCGCCGATCAGGTCGCGGCCATGACCAACACGCAAGTCGCAGCGCTCACGGTCACTCAGCTCAATTCCCTCAGCGCCTCTGACTACGGCGAGTTCTCAGCCGGCCAGATCGGCGCACTGACGACCTCGCAAGTCGCCGGCCTCAACGCCACCAGCGTCGGCGCCCTCAGCGAAACGCAAATCGGCGGCCTGACGACAACGCAAGTCGCGTCGCTCACTGCCGCTAACGCGCATGCGCTGGCCGAAACGCAAGTCGCCGCCATGTCCGCCAACCAAGTTGCGGCGATGACAGCGACCCAAATCGCCGGTCTCAACGCAACCGACATGGGCGAATTCGCTGCGACCCACATCGCCGCGATGAGCACGACGCAGATCCAAGCGCTCTCGGCGACGAACCTCGCCGCCTTGGCTGACACGCAAGTCGCGGCGCTGACCGCGACGCAACTGGGATCGATCACCGCGACGAAACTCGCCGGCCTCGATGAAACCCAAGTCGGCGCCTTCACGACCACGCAAATGGCGGCCCTCACCACCAGCCAACTCGCTGCTTTGAGCGCCACCAAAATCTCGGCCTTCGCTGACACGCAGGTCGCCGCCCTCTCCGCGACGCAAGTCCGCGCCCTCACCGTCGCGCAAATCAACGCGCTGCAAACCGCTGACATCGCTGAATTCACGACCGGCCAGATCGCGGGCATGACCACGACGCAAATCGCGGGCATGAACGCCACGGTCGTCGGCGCCCTCACCGACACCCAAGTCGGCGCAATGACCGCCACGCAGTTGCAAAGCATGCTGGCCGCCAACGTCCACGCGCTCACCGCCACGCAAGTGGCGGGCATGAACAACACCCAAGTTTCGGCCCTGACCGCCACGCAGATCACCGCGATGGACGCCACGGACGTCGGTGAGTTCAGCGCCGATCAAATCGCGCACATGACGACGACGCAGATCAAAGCCTTCAACTCAACCAAGTTGGCGGCGCTCGATGACTCGCAAGTCGCCGCTCTCACAGCCACACAACTGCAAGCGATCACCACCACGAACGTCTCGGCGTTCACGGCGACGCAGATGCAGAACTTCACACTTGCTCAAATCGGCGCCTTCTCGGCCCAGCAAGTCGGCGCCTTCTCCAACGCCAACCTCGCGGCTTTGGACCTCGCGCAGATCGGCGCGCTCTCCAGCACGCAGGTCAAGTCGCTCACCGAAACGCAATTGTGCGCCCTCGCCGCCAGCGACATCGCTGAGTTCACGGAAACCCAGATCGCGGCCTTCTCAACCAGCCAGGTTGCCGCGCTGACTGCGACCAACGTTACCTCGCTCTCGGACGCGCAAGTCGCCGCGATGTCGACCACGCAGCTCGCCAAGCTCGGCAACGCCACTTTCGCCGCCTTCGACGCGACGCAGGTCTCATCCCTGAGCGCGACCAAGGTTCGCTCACTCACCTCGTCGCAGATCGGCGCACTCGCCGCCAACGACGTCGCCGAGTTCAACGACACCCAAGTCGGCGCCTTCACAGCAACGCAAATCGCGGCCTTGTCGACAGACGTCATCGACAATCTCACGGTCGGCACCATCGGAGCGCTGCAAACGACCCAGATCTCGTCCTTCACGACGACGCAGCTGGATCACCTCTCGACAACGAGCATCGCCAACTTCAACGCCACGCAGCTCTACGCCTTCACCTCAACGCAGGTGTCGAGCCTCGATGGCGATCAGATCGAAGCCTACCTCGCCGCTATCTAAAGGGGGCAATTGGGGGCCTCTTAGGACGCCCGGCGCCCCAGCGCCGGGCGTTCGCGCATTAAGATTTCGGCAACGCAAATCACCCGAATTTCGCGCGCGGGCGCGTATGCTCGCGTAGGCGAGCGGCATACCCATGTCTCAAACGGCATTCGTGACGGCTTTGCAGAAGGTCACGACTGGATCGCTCGGCTTGAACGAGCTCATCGTCGCCGCCCAGCAGCTGACCAATGCAGGCCAGCCCGATCTCGCCCGCCAGCTCTACCAAGTCTGGATCGCCATGAATGGCGACAACCCGCTTCTCTTCATCGTGCACTTCAATTGTTCGACGCTGCTCGCACAAACCGGCGATCACGCCGGCGCACTCGCCTCATTGCGCGCCGCGCTCGCCGTGAATCCAGACTTCGCACCAGCGCATATCAATCTCGGCAGCGCACTTGAGCGCGCGGGCGACGCGGTCGCCGCGGTCGAACAATGGAAGACCGGCCTTGAGCGCCTTAGCGCGATCACTGGCGATACGATCGAATACAAGATCACGCTGCTAAAGCAGCTCAGCCGCGTGTTGAGCGATAACCAGCAATACGAAAGCGCCGAAGCCGCACTCGCCCAGTGCCTCGATCTCAACAAAGAGCAGCGCGACGTCATCGAGCAATATGCCGCCGCGCGCCTGGCGCGCTGCGAATGGCCAATCGCGACAACGCCGTCAAAGCTCACGCGCGCTGAATTCGTCTCGCGCTTCCACCCACTCTCCTCGTGCGCCTATTCCGACGATCCGCTGCAGCACCTCGGTCTCTCAAACCGCTACGCCAACGACCTCGCGCCTGCGATCACCAGCGCCAACGATCGCCGCAACGCGCCAATCGCCCAAGGCCGCCGCCTGCGCATCGGCTACGTCTCGTCAGATCTCCGCGCACACGCCGTCGGCTATCTCATGGCCAACCTCTTCGAAGCGCACGATCCGAACGCCATCGAGGTTTTCATCTATTACTGCGGCATCCCATCCGACGACGGTATCAACCGCCGCATCAAAGCCGCCGCCGAACACTGGACCGACATCCGCACCATCAGCGACGACGAAGCCGCCGCGCAGATCGCCGCCGATGAAATCGACATCCTGATCGATGTGAACGGCCACACGCGCGACGCGCGCCTCGGCATCTTCGCGCGCCGCCCGGCGCCCATCCAAGTCAATTGGCTCGGCTACCCCGGCTCGATGGGTACGCCCTATCACCAGTACATTATCGGCGACGACTGGGTGATCCCGGCCGATCACGAGATCTACTATTCCGAACGCGTCCTGCGTCTGCCCTGCTATCAGCCCAACGATCGCAAGCGCATCGTCGACACCGCGCCGCCACAACGCAGCGAGCACGGTCTGCCGGAAGACGCATTCGTGTTCTGCTGCTTCAACGCCGCGCACAAAGTCACGCGCTTCTCATTCGAACGCTGGATGGCGATCCTCAACCAAGTGCCGAACAGCGTCATCTGGCTCTTGGACTACAACACCGAGACCAACATGCGCCTGCGCGTCGCCGCCGAAACCTATGGCATCTCCGGCGATCGTTTGATCTTCGCCAAGAAGTCTCCGAACCCGCGCCACCTCGCGCGCTATCCGCTGGCCGATCTCTTCCTAGACACCGCCCCCTATGGCGCACACACGACTGCGTCCGATGCACTCTGGATGGGCGTGCCGGTTCTCACCTACATGGGCCGCAGCTTTGCCTCGCGCGTGTGCGGCAGCCTCGTGCGCGCCGCCGGCGCACCCGAGCTCATCACCACATCACCTGAAGCCTTCATCGCCCGCGCCGTCGCGTTCGCCACCACCGATCGCCTCGGCCTGCAAGAACTCCGTCAGCGCCTCATCGCCAACCGCGACACCTGCACGCTCTTCGATATCGACGGCCTCGCCCGCTCACTCGAAGCGCTCTACGCACAAATGGCGAATGAATATCGCGCCGGCGCCCTGCCGCGCCCGAACGTCGCCAATCTCAGCGCCTATCTCAATATCGGCGTGAACATCGATCACGACAGCGCCGAAATCGGCGCCGCGATCGACTATCACGCCATCTATCGCGCAGCGCTCGCCGCACGCCACTACAACACTCCCATGCAAGCCGATGGCCGTTTGTGGGATGGCGATGATGAGGCTGCCGCTGTCGTCGCAGCGCCAGCAACCGCCTCGCGCGCGGCCTAACTTCTCTCCGTCATCCTGGGACTCGCGCAGCGAGGACCGGGATCCAGAAGTCACAAAGCTCGCTCATTGCCCTGGATCCCGGATCGCACTGACGTGCGCTCCAGGATGACGGCATCGCGCGCCGCTTAGAAGCGGAAGCGGATCGCTGCGTTCAAGCTGTGACGCTCGATCTGATCGCCGAACTCGCCTTCATAGCCGAGCGAGAACGTTGAATAGCCGTTGGTCGCATCAACGCCGATGCCGATCACCGGACCGCCTTGGCCGACGCCGCCATCATTCAGCGTGAATTGCGTACCCGTCGAGACGAACGCCACCGTACGATCGGCGCCTTCGTCCAGCACGTTGGCGCGATAGCCGCCATAGATGCGCGGCGAGATCACCGTCTGCTGACCAAAGTGCAGATTGGCTGCAAACTCGACACCGACATCAGCCCAGAGGCGTTGCGAGAACACGCTATCGACGCGGTAGTCGATCGCCGGGCCGCCACCCTCTTCCTCGTAACCTTCTTCCGAGATGCCCGCGTACGTAAGCGCTGCTTGCGGCGTCACCGTGAACATTTCCGAGACCGCCAGCGGCACGGATGCGCGAATGGCGCCGTGACCTTCGTAGGCCATCCAATCGGCTTCAGTCAGCGCGCTGAACGCAACCGGATTGCCGATCTCGACATAACGTTGCGACGTCAGCTTGCCGCCGCCGATGCCGGCGATGAAGTCAAGATCGACCGGCCCGAGCGCCGTCGCATAGTAAGCGTTCGCTTGCGTGAACCAGCTGGAAATCTGTCCTTGCGGACGGCCCGGCTCTTCCACTTCTGAAGCGATGAACGACACCGACAGGCCGAACAGCGCGCCATTGTCGGTCGGACCATCGATACCGGCCGCGAAGCCGAAGCCCTGACCACGGAACTCTTGGGCGTTCGTGTTCGGCGGCTCGCGATTGAGGCCGTACGCAATCTCCTGGCCCCACACCGACACTTCATCCAGCCCTTGCATCCGCACCGAAGACATCCGGTTGGACGTTGCGCTTTGCATTTGCTGGATCGCCGTCGCCGCAACTTCCGTTGCGCCATCAGCGTAGTTCGGCAGCAGGTCTTCGTAGGCGTCGAAGAACTCATACTGCGAGGAGATCCCCGCCAAGGCCGCGGCTGCGCCAGTATCGAGACGCAGCGCCGCGAGAATAGGATCGAACGCAATTGCTTGGTTCGCGGAAAGCCCCAGCTGCGCGGGCGTGCGCAATTGGAATGTCGCGGTCAGCGCGTTGTTGGCGCCCTCAACGATCGGGTTCGTGGTGCCGATGTTGACGGAGTAAAGATACGGCGCGTTGCTCGAATTGACGGCGCCGACGACATTGGCCGCGCCGAACATGCCGCCATTTGCGGTCAAGAAGGTTTGCGTTCCGAAGGTCGGCAAACCGGCCGGCACAACCGGATTGACCCGCGCGCCCGGTGCGAACGTCACCGCGCCCGACGCGATAATGTTGGTGGTCGTCGCCGGCACGCCCGTTAGCGTCGCATTGAAAACGCTGTTCGCGCCAAAAGTCGCGCTCGTGATGTTCAGCGTGCCGCCGGTATAGCTCAGCGTGCCCTGCTGCACGTTGATCGCCAGCGCGCCGTCCGTGTCCGTAATCCGGCCGGTGTACGCCCCGCCATTATTGATGTTCAGCGCATCCGCGCCGTTGCCGAACGAAATGTTGCCGGCAACCGTGCCCGCGAAAATGTTGAATGTATCGGCAAACGCGCCGAGGCGAACGTCGCCCGCGATACGCGGCGTTGACGCGACCAAATCATCGACGGCGTCATCGTCGGTGAACACCACAGGCGCCAATTGCTGGATCAGCACACCGCCACTGGCATTCGACAGATCAAACGCAATCGTATTGCCAACAGGCGTCGGCGGCAGAATGTCGTCGGTGAGGTCGTCATCGGTGGCGACCAACTGGGCCAGCACTTGGCCCGTGTTCGTCACGTTGAGCAGCGTGCCTGACGCGTCCGACACGGCCACGGCATTACCGTTCTCGCCAAAGAAGAACGCCTGGACCGTGCCGCTATTGTTGAACGTCGGAACGTTGGCGCCGCTTTCCAGCACGATGCCGCGCGAGGTGAAGAGCGTATCGGCGACCACATTGGTTGTGATGATGCCGCGCACTTGCAGAAGGCTGCTGATCGAGTCCTGACCGAACACCAAGCCTTGCGCATTCGCTTCGTTGGCGGTGGTCGAAATCCCGTAATCAATCGAAACGCCGCCGTTGATCGTCGCCGTTGCACCGAGCCCGTCGCCCTGAATGCGCACGCCCGTCGCCGAGATCCCATCATAGAGGCCGTTGGAGACAAGCTGACCGCGGACCAGCAGGCCATAACCTTCAGTGCCCGGTCCAACCGTGAGGTTCGAGCCATTGGCCTGGATCAAAATCACCGGCGCAGAACCGTACACGGTGATCTGGGCCGTGTTGTTGTCGTCGGCCTCGTTGCTGTCGCCATCGTGGTCGTCGTTGGTGTCGTTCTCGACGCCGATGCCTTCGATCGTGATGCCGTTGGCGACATTTGCGCGAACCAACAGCGCTGCACCGCTCTGCTCAAGATCATCCGGATCGAGCGTCGTCTGATTAGACGGCACGATGGTCGACAAATAGCCCAGCACGTTCCAGGTGCCGTTGACGGAAAGCTCACCGCCAATGTTGCCGTTCACCGCGATGCCGACAGTGTTTTGGCCGCGAATTTGGCCGCCGCCGGCAATGGTCACATTGCCTGTCACGCCGTTGTTCACGGCGATGCCGTACGAATTGTCGCCGACCACGTTGATCGTGCCGGTCGAGCGCAGATTGCCCGTCAGCAAACTGTTGAGCGTGATGCCCGACGAGTTGTTGCCTTCAATCGTGATGATGCCGGAATTGACGATGTCGCCGGTGAACGTCGGGCCTGCTTGCAGGAAGATGCCGTGACGGTTCGTGCCGACGGCGACGTTGCCATCGAGATTGCCGTCGTTGTCGGTGTCGGTGATCACATAGTCTTCGACGAGGCTGATCCCGCCGGTGTTCGTAACCGTCCCGGAATTGCCGCCCTGAATCAGAATACCGTTTACGTTGTTCGCGTTCACGGTCGCCGTCAGCGTGCCGGCGTTCGACACGCTGTTGCTCGTGTTCACCGTCACCGCAGACTGCCCAGCACCCACTGTGATGGAGCCAGGGCTGGTGACCGTGATGTTGCCTTGGACGCTGCTGCCGTCGGGGTTCGACGTTGTAAGCGGGGTGGTGATGCCCGTGTCGACCGAGCGGTCACCGGCTTCAGCCGTGCCGGAAACACCGCCAGCCAGAGCGACCGCGAGGCCAGCGAGTTGAATTTTCCGTCGAATGCGCATCCCGGCTCCGTCCCCTAGTGTCGGCGCAAACGGGATCGGCGCGTAGTCGCTTCGCCGTGAACGGTCCCTTCAGAGACCGCCCAATCCTCCCGCAGGCGGCCGCCCATCAAGGAGCGGCGCACAGGGGTTGGCATGCCGACTTATCGGAAATTTGTCCATAGCCGGGCGCATGGCCGAAAGCTCTGGATACGGGGCGAAAATGTCACTCAGGCGAGATGCGCCCCCGTGTGGAGAACATCATCCGTGCTGCAGTGCACTAAACGCGATTTGTGGCAGCTCAGCCCAGCAGCTTGGCGCGCAGATCGGCAACCGTGGCAGGCTTCGTTTCGGCCTTCGGCCGCTCGAACGCGCCACGCAGCTCCGCCACGTTCTCAGCCGGAACCGCCTGCGAGAAGAAGAAGCCCTGCAGCTCGGTGACGCCCACCAGGCGCATGACTGAAGCTTCCGCCTCGGTTTCCACACCTTCAGCGACAATTTCCATGCCCAAGCCACGCCCGAGGGTCACGACCGACTGGATGATGGTCATGGCGCGCTTGCGCTCATGGATCCCGGTCACAAACGCACGGTCGATCTTGATCTTGTCGAAGCGGAAATCGCACAGATAGCGCAGCGACGAATAGCCGGTGCCGAAGTCGTCCAGCGCAATCTTGAAGCCCATCGAGCGCACTTGCTCAAGGATCTGACGATTGCGATCCGATGATTCCATCAGCACGCCCTCGGTCACTTCGAACACGATGCGGCTCGGGTTGATATCGTACTTTTTGAGCAGATCTTCGAGCAACTCGACCAGGTCGACGTGACGGAACTGCACCGGCGACAAATTGATCGAGACCTCGAGATCAGGCCAAGCCTTGGCTTCGTCGAACGCGCGCTCGATCACGAACGCGCCGAGCGCCGGCATCAAGCCCGCCTCTTCCGCGATCGGCACGAACACGCCGGGCGAGATGTCGCCCTGGGTCGGGTGCTTCCAGCGCAACAGCGCCTCGACACCCGTGACGCGGCCATCGGCGCATGAGATCAGCGGCTGATAGTGCAATTTGAGTTCGCGGGCTTCGAGAGCAGCATGAAGCTGAACCTCGATCTCGCGGCGCTGCTCCACTTCCGCAGCCATCTCGGCGCAGAAGATCATCGCCTTGTCGCGGCCCTGGTTCTTGCCCTGATAAAGCGCGATGTCGGCGTGACGCATCAGCTCCTGGGGACTCATGCCGTGATCGGGGCTCATGGCGATGCCGATCGAGGCCGTCATCTTGATGTGCTGGCCGTAGACGTCGAAGCTCTCTTCGAACGCCTTGCGCAGGCGATCAGCCAATTCATTCGCCGCATCCGCACTATTGGCGCAACGCAAAACCGCGAACTCGTCGCCGCCGAAGCGCGACAAGAAATCTTCCCGAGACAGCGTTTGTTGCAGCCGCTTGGCCACGCCCATGATGAGCGTATCGCCCGCGGCGTGCCCCATCGTGTCGTTGACGTCCTTGAACCGATCGACGTCAATATAAGCCACGACAACGCGCCCGTTGTTGCGCGTTTGAACCAGATTATCGAGGCACTCTTGCAGGTGCTCGACGAAATGGTGCCGGTTCGGCAGACCCGAGAGCGCATCATGCAGAGCTTGGTGGCGCGACTGCGCTTCGCGGTCCGCCAGATCGCCAGACGCGCGCTTCAGTCGGTTGATCATCAAATACGTGAGCCAGCCCGCGCCAAAGACGCCCAGCACCACCAGCGGCAGAATAAACAGCAACAGCGAACGGCCCGGCTGACGCGGCGTCCAATTCAAGAAGCCCATACGCGTGCCGTCATCGGCGTCGAACGCTTCCGAAAGAATGCCCGAGTCTCTCACCGTCTCGTGCGACAAGCTCAGATCCGGGATCAGCAGCGAGCCACCGACCTGCGCCATAAACGCCTCGTCGATTTTGACGACGCTCAGCAGTAAATGCGGCTCGCCATGCAGCAAGTTGGCGTCGAGGTTCGGCACGATTGAAATCGTGGACACGACCGCCGGCTCGCCATCGACGCTCATGATGTGACCGGCCCAACGGCCGAAACTGGCGCCCAACAAGGCGCTATAATTGCCTTGGCTTTCGCTGAAGGCGCGGTCGCGGCGGCGCAACGTCTCGTCGGAACCGCGGCGCGCTTCGCGCACGATCTGGTCGAACATCGCCCGGTGCGCATTATACGCCACCGCCGCGTCGCTACGCTCGCCGTTCACCGTCGCGTAAATCGGCTGGTTCGAGCTATCGATGATGAAGACTTCGTCGTGACCGTAGGTCTCGTAAAAATAGAGACCGATATTGGTGTCGACCCAATCCAGATCGAGCGGCCGCCGCTGGGCGTTGGCCACGGCGTCATCCCACCAAGCGATCGCCTTCTGCTGATCCAGCACGGAGCTCACGCTCTGGTCGAGTGCGTTTTCCACAAGCTGGCGCTCGCGCACGATCGCCGTGCGGTTTGCCGACCAACCCGCGTAAGCAACGATCGCCAGCAGCACTGCCCCGAACAGGACAAGTGCGGCGCCGATCACCGCAGTAAGGCGGCGAAGGTCGTTCTTGTAGTGAACAGTTTTCGCGCTGCTCGGCATCATGACTAAGCCAAAGTAAACGGTCCGAAGACGGATATCCGATGGAAAATACCGCAACCAATACAAAAAGAACGTTACGCGACGCTCAGTTTTATTAGAATTCGACCTCGGAATACTTCGGTAACTATGTTTAATCTTTGCTAGGTCATCTGCCCTCAATACCCCGTTAACCTTGGTAAATACACATTTACGCTTGTAATTTCAAAATTTACCCCTTATTAGGGAAGTGCGAGCGCCCAAGCACTGCTGGGGACAAGCCGGGTAATCGCCGGGGCGGGCGCAAGTATAGTTAACAAGAGTTGGGTGTACCCATGAGCCGGTTCGTCGTGAAGACGCGTGCCGATAGCGCCGAATTGCGCAGAGCCGCTATGGCCATCGAACAAGCGGCGTGGGGCGCGCTTGGCTTCCTGAATTTCACCAAAGCCCACTTCACCCACTACCAGGAGTTGTTGGAGCAGTTTGCCGACTACCAGTTGTGCCTGGTGGACGAGGTCACCGGCTATCCAGTCGCCGTCGGCAATTGCGTGCCGCTCACCTGCGACTTCAACGATCTGCCGCCTGAGGGCTGGGATTGGATCGTTGAGACGGCCGCCAACAACAACGGCGCACGCCGCAACGCCGTTGGCGCCCTCGCCATCTCCGTGCCGAAGATCCACCGCTCCAAAGGTCTGGCGCGGATCATGATCCAAGAATTCTCGAACCTCGCTGCGCGCAAAGGCCATGACGGCGTCATCGCGCCAGTGCGCCCGTCCGCCAAGCACCTCCACCCTTTCATTCCGATGCAAGAGTACATTGGCTGGAAGGACGAGAACGGCCGCCTCTTCGATCCGTGGCTGCGTTCTCACTCAGCCGCCGGCGGCAAGATCATCAAGCCAGCCGATCGTTCGATGATTGTCGATGAGCCGGTCGCGTTCTGGGAAATGTGGCGCGGCAGCCCCTTCCCTGAAACCGGCGAGTACAAAATCGAAGGCGCGCTCAATCCGGTGTCGATCGATCTTGAGCGCGACACCGGCCGCTACGTCGAACCAAACGTCTGGTTCGCCTACCAAGCCGCGGCCTAATCAGCTCGCAGCGCGCAGCTTCTCAACGGAGTATTGCGGCAGCTCAGTTGCAGCGCCGTAGAGAAAGCCCTGCGAGAGCTCGCAACCCATAGCGCGCAACGCTTCAGCGGTGGCTTCGTCTTCGACGCCTTCGGCCGTCACCTTCAAGCCTAGCGCTTTGCCGAGCCCGATCAGCGCGCCAACAATCGTCGCATTTTCGCGATCAGTGGTGATGCGCGCAACGAACGAGCGGTCGATCTTCAATTTGTCGATCGGCAATTCGCGCAGCAAGAACAATGACGAATAGCCGGTGCCGAAATCATCGAGCGCAATCCGCACGCCCTGGTTCTTCAGCGACATCAGCGACGACTTAGCGCGCGCGACATCGCCGATCATGGCGCTTTCCGTCACTTCAATCTCCAGCCGTTGCGCCGGGAAGCCGGTTTCACGCAGCGTCCGCAGCACCTTCTCGGGGAACCATTGATCGCGCACTTGGCTCGGCGAGATGTTGACCGCGAGCGTAAATTCGCCCGGCGCATCGAGCGCCTTGCGGCATGCTTGCGCCAGCAACGCCCAGAACATCGCGTCGACAAGGCCGGCGTCTTCCGCGACGGGAATAAAGTCCACCGGCGAAATCATGCCGCGTTCGCGATGCGGCCAACGCGCCAGCACTTCAAAGCCGTCGAGCTCGCCTGTATCGCAGCGCACGACAGGTTGGAAATACGGCACGATATCGCCGTTCGGAATCGCCGAACGCAATTCAGCTTCAAGCGCCGCCTTCGATTTCAATTCCTCGTCGATCGAGGAGTCGAAGAACTTGTAAGCGCCGCGGTCTTCCTTGGCGCGCAGCATCGCCGCGTCGCCGCGTTGCAGCAGCTCCGCCGCATCGCGCCCGTCTTCCGGGCACAGCGAAACACCGATCGAAGCGCCGACCGTTAGCTTCAAGCCGTTCACAAGGATCGGCGCAGAAAGCTCGTGCAGGATCCGGCGCGCAGCGGCGGCAACAGCGTCGCGTCCACCCGGCCCTTCCAGCAACACCGCAAATTCATCGCCGCCCAGGCGCGCGGCAAAACTATCGTCACGGATGCACGCCATCAGGCGCGTACCGATGACTTGCAGCAATTGGTCGCCAATCGCGTGACCGTGCACGTCATTGATCGGCTTAAACCGGTCAAGGTCGACGAACATCAGCGCAAAGGCGTTTTCTTCCGAACCCACCAGCGCAATCCGGCGGTCGAGTTCTTCGAGGAAATGGCGACGATTAGCCAGGCCGGTCAGCGGATCGTGGCGCGCCAACGATTGCGCGCGCGCTTCAGCCGCTTCGCGCTCGCCAATTTCAGCCGAGAGCATCTCGTTGGCGCTCATCAGGTCTTGCGTGCGCTGCTGAACCGTTTTTTCCAAGCTGTCGCGGATGGCGTCGAGTTCGAGCACCGCTTGGCGGCGATCGAGTTGCGCCTTCACCCGCGCAGTAAGAACCCGGAGATCGATCGGCTTGGTGATGTAATCGTTCGCTCCGCCTTCGAGCGCCTTCGAGACGATGTCGCCATCGTCGAGCGCTGTAACAACGATAACCGGCACGTGCTCCGCATCGAAGCACCGGCGAATGCCATGCAACGCATCAAGTCCCGAGCGCTCCGGCATCATCCAGTCGAGCAGCACCAGTTCGATATTGAGCTCTGAGATCGCCTCTTCGATGCCGACAGCCGTCTCACGCAACACGACGTCATAGCCGCGGCGTTCAAGCCGACGGCCAAGCATGTCGCGGTTCTGCGCTTGGTCGTCGACCAGCAGAATGCGACCTAGACGCGTCATTGATGACACGTCTTCATTGCCTTGCGCTGAGGACATTCGTCCCCCCTCGCACCCACGTGTGCCCATACCAGACGAGCACATTACTGTGAGATGGGTTTAGGCCGCGCTAATAGCGCAAGGCTGATCGAATTATTTGGATAGTTAAAATCGCCAAACGTTGATGCGCGCTAACCATGCGCAGCGCGAGCATCGAGAATTGCGTCACCCCGAGCCTGTCGAAGGGCGACGCCGCCCAACCTAAGCCGCGTATTTCTGGATCAGCGCAACAAGCCCGGCAAAGTCCACCGGCTTAGTCGCAAAATCATCGCAGCCCGCGTCCATGCATTCCTTGCGCGCGCTCTCCATCGCGTGCGCCGTCAACGCCACGATCTTCACGCCGCTGACATCCGGCGTAGCGCGGATGACTCGTGTCGCCTCAATGCCCGACATCACCGGCATCGAAATATCCATCAAGATCAAATCCGGCGCGCAGCTCTTGGCCATGTCCACCGCTTCCGCGCCATTCTCAGCGCAATGCACTTCGTAGCCTTTGCGTTCGAGGCGCCGCGTCAGCATTTCGCGGTTATCGGGATGATCTTCAGCAATCAGGATGCGCATGGGAGGACCTTTCAGGCGGTCTTGGCGATGTCAGAAATAACCGGAGCGTCCGCCGGCTTTGCAGTTTCGGGCGCGCGCGAAAAGCGTAGCGCGGCAGCTGCGAGCACGTCCCGGTCGGCTGGTTTGACCAGGTGTTCGCAAGCGCCTGACGACAACGCGCGCTGACGATTGTCGTCGATAGAGTGGATAATCACGGGAATATCGCCGGCATCGCCCGTATTGAGCACCGTCAGCACATCCCAGCCGGTCACGTCCGGCAGATTGATATCGAGCAGAATAAGGCTCGGCCGCAACGCACGCGCCATCTCGATGCCTTCGCCGCCCGTCGCGGCAGTCCGCACCTCAAAACCAAGCCGCACCAGTGAGCGCGCCGTCAGATCACGCGCGCTTTCTTCGTCATCGATCATCAGCACAAGCCGCTGATTGCCCTGCCCCGCGGCCGCGTTCGCATCGACGCGCGCCAGCACGCGCGCAGCGCCAAGCTGCGCCGGGAAGCGCAATGTAAACGTCGAACCTTTGCCGATTTCACTGACCACGTTCACGTCGCCGTCCAGCATCTGCATAATGCGGCGCGTGAGCGCGAGACCAAGGCCCGTGCCGCCATAGCGGCGCGCCGTCAGCGCATCAGCCTGCACGAAGGCATTGAACAAGCGCCCAACCTGATCTTCGCTCATGCCAATGCCAGTGTCGGACACGCCAACCTCGACGATCTCGCCCACACGGCGCACGCGGATCGCGATCTCGCCATCCTTCGTAAACTTTGCGGCGTTCGAGAGCAGGTTCAGCAAACACTGATTGAGCTTGAACGAGTCCGTGCACACCGCGCCGATCTCCGGATCGACGTCCAGCTTGAGCGTGCTGCCGTTCTTCTCGGCGTTCGGCCGCACCGTCTCGACCGCTTCGCTGACCAGCGCCGCAATGTCGAACTCGGCAGCGGCAATATCCATGCGACCGGCCTCGATCTTCGAAAGGTCGAGAATGTCGTTGATCAGATGCAGAAGGTGACGCGCCGAGCTCAGCACGCGCTTCAGATCGGCGATATCGCTGTCGCGGCCATCATCCTCGGCCTCTTCCATCAGCATTTCCGAATAGCCGATGATGGCGTTGAGCGGCGTACGCAGTTCATGGCTCATCGAAGTGAGGAACTGCGACTTCGAGACGTTGGCCGACTCCGCCTCCTCACGCGCCTGACGCAGATTGGCCAGCGTTTCCGCCAGCTTCTCATCGCGCGCATTCATCTCGGCCATGATGTTGTCGAGACGCTCGTACATCTCAGCAACGTTCACCGCCGCCTCGTCGATAGCCTCAGCCGCCGCTGCGCTCTCGCCCAGCAAGGCGCGGCGTGACTTCAATTGTTCTTCCGCGCGATGCATCGCCGCGATAAACGCCGCTTCCTGAACCTTGCGCTCAGTGATGTCCTTCGAAATGACGACGATCTTCCGCACGCCGCCCGAACGGCCCATGACGCGCTGCGCCCAGGCTTCAATCCAGCGAACGTCGCCATTCTCTTTCATGACGCGGTGCTCCATTGAGCCACCGCCGCCTGCACTGACCTTGACGAAGTAATCCCGCAGCGCCAGGCGATCTTCTTCGTGCAGGAAACCTGTGCGGCTTTCCATGAACTGCTCGAACGTGAAGGCGCGATTGTAGAGCGCCTCGACATCGCCGTGCCAATTGATCGAGCGCGACTTGAAATCGACTTCCCAGACCAAGCTCTTGGCGATCTTCAGCGCTTGCATCAACCGCTGCTCGTTCGCAGCCGCCGCCGCGCGCGCGCGCACCAGAGGGGTGATATCGCTGCCGTGCGAAACCACGCCGACAACATCGCCGTCCGCGTTGCGCCACGGGCGCGCTTCCCAATTGTACCAGCGCGCCCCTGAATCGAGGCGCGTCTCATCTTCATCGAAGCGCACAGCTTCGCCGCTCATCGCGCGCGCAAACGCATCGCGCCAACGATCCGGCGCCCAATGGATGAGATCCTCGAACTTCTTGCCGATAGGATCGTCGCCACGCAGCGCATCACGCATCGCCTTGCTCATCGCAACGACAACGCCCTTGCGATCGACCAGCATCGCCGCCGTCGCGCCCTGCCCGAGCATCAGCTCAGCGAGCACTTGCTCTTGAGTTGAATCTTGCTTGGCTTCGCGCAGCGCACGCTCCGCATCAGAGGCGCTCACGCGCGCCTGCGTCACGTACGCCATCAGCGCGCCGCCACCGACAGCCGCGATAAACGCCAAATCCCAATCCGGCTGATGCGACATCGCCGCCATCATCAATGGCGAGCCCAACAGCGAAAGCGCGGGCGGCGCAGCGCCCGCAGCTGCGATCGGCAACGCGCCCGAAGCGCCAGGGCTAAAGTGGCGCACAACGCCGGCGACCCAAAGCAACATCGCCGCCGCCGCACCCGCGGCTTCGCCATGCAGCCAAAGCGTGATCGGCAACAGCGCGTAGAAACCGGAACTGAACGCCGCCCATACGCAAAGGCCCACAAGCGTGCGGCCCTCGATCTTGGTCTCGGAAGTGTCGAGCCGACGATAAAGCTCGGTGTCGAGGATCAGCAGCACCGCCATCACGGCGCACCACCCGACAGGCCAAGGCCCGCCCATGATCGCCGCGGCAATGCCGCCCGTCAGAATGGTCAGCGCGATCGAGGCCGGCATCTCGCGCCGGCGCGTCTCTGCGGCGCTCGAGATCGCGCTGGTCGTCTTAGCGGTCATGCGTGGCGGGCTCCGCGCCGAATAGGGTGGAGCGACGCTGCCAGCGCAGGGTGAATTTAAGCTAAATCTTTGGGCCGCAATCGATACTTGGGCGCCCGGCCCAGTTGCGCGCACTCGCCTTTAGGTTGCGCGATGCACCAGGATCATCGTCACGTTCGCGAAGAAGCAGAGCACCGAGAACGCAAACAGCCAGGGAAACCCATGGTTGTGTTGCCGCCGCGATTGCAACTCCATCCAGCCGCCGCCGCCCACCAGGGCCGCCGAAACGGCCAGGATCCAGTACTCGTGGCCATGCAGGAAATGGTGCATTTCCCCAACATAATCAGCGAACAAAGCTACACCGGAAGCCGCCCCAGAGAGCGCCACAGCCAGCATCGCCACCGCCGGCAAGCCGCAACAAATGGCATGCAGGCTCATGACCGCCGCATGGGCCAAGTGAGCCTTCCGACCGGTAGCTGCGCTGTTATGTTGTAACGTCACATCCCGGAATTAAGCGCCCGCCCGCCCCCGGTCAAGCGCCGCGTAGTGAAGCCTTCATCATTCCACGCAATTCACGGAACCGTAGCTTGCGGTTCACCATCGAAGCGCGCACATACCGGTTGCTACATTGAGGTAGAGGGCGATGTTGGCTTTCCTAGTAATGGTGCGCGACGCGTTGATCGCTTTGGCCTTGGCTTGGGTCGGCGTTACGCTCGATCAGCGAACAGTTGATCAGTCGAGCTGCGCGGGCGACGCCTGCCAAACGAGCGACCGCTAACCACTTCAACGAACGCGCGATCTTTCTGATCGTTAGCTTGCGTTCCCAGGCGTTCGCCCTTGAATGGCCGCACTGCTTTCGTTCTTGTTGACCATACGCGCGCTCCCTCGCGCTCATGGATTTATGCTGCATGACGACGACGACGCCTGAAGCCGAACGTAGCGGCGATCCCGGTGCGATGATCGGACTCCTCGGCTTGATCGTTGCTGGCCTTTGGGTGCTCGGCAGTATTGCCGGCGCAATCGTCCTGATCGGCCCCGAGAAAATCGGCTCGCTCACAATTCCCGAATTCGGCGCAGTCGGCGCCGTGACCATTCTTCCCGCGCTTATGGCCGTCTTCTCCGGCCTCGCAGCACGCGACAGCGCCCGCGCCCGCTCCGAAGCCAGCCGTCTCGCCGACGCAGCCGATCGGCTCATGAACCCAGAGCGCAGCGCCGAGAGCGCAGCGCGCGCCCTCGCCGAATCCGTTCGCGGTGAGATCAACCAACTCGATCAAGCGCTGCTGCAAACCTTGAAGCGTCTCCAAGACGTCGAAGGTCAGATCTCACGCCAAGCCAAAGCCGTCGACGACATGTCCGACCAAGCCAAGGCCGGCGCGAACCAGATGATCGTCGGCATGGAGCGCGAGCGCGAAGAGCTGATGCGCATCTCCCGCGACCTCACGAGCCAAGCGCAGAACATCGGCGACTCCATCGGCAAGCACACCAGCTCGATCTCCGAAGCTGCGCGCGTCGCCGAAGCCGAAGTCCGCGCCGCCGACCAAGCGCTCGACCACCGCCTCACCTCCTTCGGAGCCGCCGCCGCGCTCATCTCCGATCGCACCAACGGCCTCTCCAGCGCCGCACAAGCCAGCGCCGACTCCGCGCTCCGGCTTGAGCACGCTTTGTCGAACGCACTCGAAGTGCTCGCCAAAGCCACCAGCCTCACCGACGCCGCGCGCCAATCCGCCGAAGCCGCGACGTACGCCGCCAACTCCACTGCCGGCGCCGTGCGCGACACCACACACCGCGCCATCGATGACGCCAAGCGCGCCGCCGAACTCATTCGCGGCGAAGCCGTCAACGTCGAACGCGAAGCCGCCATTGCGCTTGAACGCCTGCGCGACGCCGCCAACGCCGCACGCGTCGCTGCCCGCGGCGCACGCGATGCCGTCGGCGACGATGAGTCCGCGCCCGGATACGATCGCTCGTGGCGCGACGAAGCGCAGGATCCGCTCGAACTGCCGCCCGCGCGCAATCGAAACGACCCGCCGCCGCCCATGTTCGGCGACGCGCCACCCGAGCAACAACAACCGCAACAACGCCAACGCGCGCCCGCGCCCGCCGCTGATAAACCCGTGCCCGGCGATTGGACCTGGCGCGATCTTCTCTCCAACGTCGACGGTCCCGAACAAGGCGCGCCGCCAGCCGCACCGCGCCGCGAACCGGCCGCCGATCCTGTCGCGCACCTGCGCCGTCAAATCGCCGAGCCGCGCACGCAAGCGCTGCCGATCGTCGAAACCATCGAACATGCAGGCCTGCGCCTAGACGACGTGTTCTCCCCGTCAGCACTCGAACGCATCGCCCAACGCGCCCGCTCCGGCACGCAAGCGCGCCGCCGCGCCGTTCGTGACGCGGCGCCAGAAGCTGCGCGCCGCATGGGCGACTTCCTCAACCGCGACGCCAACGCCAACCAAGAAGCGATGCTCTTCCTGCGCAACGACGGCGCCCGCATCGCCGAACAAATCGGCCGCGGCCGCGCCCAAATGAACGCCGAAGTGACGCGCGCATTTCTGCTGATCGACGCAGCCGCGGGCTAGTCGACGTTAAATGAACGTCAGACGCGAGCCCAACTTCGTTCGAGATGGCCTGCGGAACACCGGCGCCATAGTTCTAGCGACGGTCGTGGCGTTGCTTGTGGTGCAGCCGAGCGCGCTGCTTCATCAAACAGTCCGTGAATGGGTCACCTTCTTTATCAGCGCACCGTTTGGTGGCTTCGCGATTTCAGGCATGTCTTGGCTCGTCGATCGCGGACTACCTCAACTCGTCGGCGAGCGAGGGGTGCGCCTGATGGGTTGGCTCTTCGTCACGGGCTTGCTTGTCGCGATCTTCTATAGAATGTTGTTCAGCTAACGCGGCACAACACCTAGAATATTCGGCAGCGGCCAAGCCTGCGCATTATCGTCGTTCTCGTTGAACCCCGTTTCGTAACTCCCAAAGCGTTCAATCACTTCGCCGCCCGCGCCGCGCGCAACCAAAGTCGCCTCCGGCCCGCCTTCCATATACATCGCCCGCGCGATCCCGAGCGGCAACGCCCGTACCGCATCTACGAAATCATGCACACTCAGCGGCGAGCGCGCGTGCAGAAACAAAATCTTCCCGTCCCCATCCTGCGCCACACACGCCGTCGACCACATCCGCGGCTGCTGACTCCAAACATTGCGCCCTTGGCACGAAACCATCCGGATCGACTGCAGCGCATTCTCATGCGCACTCGCCTCAAACGCATCGCACGACGTGTCCAGCAAACGCGCACTCTCCGCGCCAAACACCAACACACTGCGATCCGCGCTCATCGCCGGCTGCACCACGCGCCCATCGGCCTTCGCAAATCCAACCGGCAACCGGTTCGTGCGAAACATCCCCGCATTCGTCGCCGCAACCAGCCCGCGCTCATCCGCCCACTGCCGCCCCGTACGCGGCGCAACACCCATCGCGCCCGCCAGCAGCAACACAAACCGATTAAACGCTGGATCAATGCGCACCACATCCAGCCGTCGATCACCCATGGTCGAAGCAACCCGCGCCGTCGCATGCTCAAGCCCCGGCCTCAGCGTGCGCCACGCAACATCCGCATGAGCCGGCGCGGCAAAGCCGACACCCGCCGCCAACACCGCTCGCCGTGTAACAATCCCTCGCGCCATGCGCGCACAGCGCACGCACAAAACGGCGCTAGTTTGACGCCTAACCCTTCGCCGCGATCGCGCTCAACTCTTCCAGGTCGAGATCGTGCTCAAGATCATGCAGCGTCTCATCATCGATCTGCCCGGCGCGATGCAACCGCACCAATTCCTCACGCCCAGCCTTCACAGCCGCAAGGATCACATTGAAGTGCGACGCGATCGCCGTGTCGCGCTCCTCCGCCGTGCCGCTAAACGTCGACACCACATGCGCCCGGCGCTTGTAGCGCTCCAGCAATTGCGGATGCACGAGCTTGCCCTCCGCATCGTGCGCATGCCGCTCCACCGCCGCGTATTGCACCTGCATCATCGCCGCTTCCGCCTCGAACAACCCAAGCGCCGGTTTTGCGTTCTCATCCTCTTTCAAACCCGCCAAGCCGATAACCATCCCCAGCGTCGTCCCCTGCAGCAGCACCGTGAACAGGATCACCGCGAACGCCGTCACCAGCATCAAATCGCGCCCCGGCATCGTGTCCGGCAATGTGAGCGCAACCGCCAACGTCACCACGCCGCGCATCCCCGCCCAACTCATCACCAGCGCGCCGCGCGGCCCAAGCGGCTCCGCGCGCTTCACACCCGCAGCCTTCAGCACTGCCAAGATCACATCAGAACCATAGAGCCAGACAAACCGCGCCACCGTCACCGCCGCGACGATCGCCAACACAGTCGGCCCCATGCTCTCGACCACAACCCCAAGCCCGCCGACGCGATCCAAAACCCCGCGCAGCGAAAATCCGATCAGGATGAACACTGCCGCTTCCATCAAGAAGATCGTCACCCGCCAGAATGAGCCGCCGCGTATGCGCGTGCTCGCGCTGAACACAACGTGCTGATACCAGCCGCACACAAGCCCAGTCGTCACCGTCGCGATCACGCCAGAGACGTTGACCATCTCCGCGGCAAGATACGAAACCCAGCACAGCAGGATCGACGTCGCGATCACCAATTGCTCGTCCGCGAGTTTGCGCGTCACCAGCACCCAAGCCGCGCCAATCGCGCCGCCAACAACGACGCCGCCAATCACCAGCATCGAAAACTGGCCGACCGCATCACCAATGCTGAACGCGCCCGTCACTACCGCCGCCACTGCAAAGCGCACAAGCACCAGACCTGTCGCGTCATTCAGCAGGCTCTCGCCTTCAAGCAATGTCGTCAGCCGCCGTGGCAGCTTCACCCGCGCCAACACAGCACGCGCCGCAATCGCATCCGGCGGCGAGACAATCGCGCCCAACGCCACGCACGCGGCCCAAGGCAAGTCCGGCACAAGCCACTTAGTCACCACCGCGACCACAACGGTCGTGAACAACACCGCGCCGATCGCCAGCGAAAGAATGCCCGTCAGATGCCGCTTGAACGAAGCCAGCGCCGTGAACCACGCGCCGTCCATCAACAGCGGTGGCAAAAAGATCACCAACACCAATTCCGGATCAAGCGTGACCTCCGGCAACCCGGGAATAAACGCCAGCGCGCCCCCGCCCGCCAACATCG
>JAPLOL010000029.1 GCA_026400735.1 Alphaproteobacteria bacterium
CGCGATCGTCGCGTCTGGAAAGTGCGGCCGGGAATGCGGGAAGATGTTATGCCCAGCCGCGGATTTGTGTCAGCGCGCCGGGCATGACGCTGCACCGCATGCCACTGTTCGTGTGGTCGATCCTGGTCACGGTGTGGCTGCTCGTTCTTTCGCTCCCGGTTCTCGCCGGCGCGCTGACGATGTTGCTGACCGACCGCAACTTCGGCACGCAATTCTTTGAGCCGGCGGGCGGTGGCGATCCGGTCATGTACCAGCACTTGTTCTGGTTCTTCGGTCACCCGGAAGTTTACATTCTCATCCTTCCGGCGTTCGGCATGATCTCGCAGATCGTCTCGACGTTCTCCCGCAAGCCCGTGTTCGGCTATCTCGGCATGGCGTACGCGATGGTCTCCATTGGTGTGATCGGCTTCGTCGTGTGGGCGCACCACATGTACACGGTCGGTATGGGCCTTGATCTCGAGGCCTACTTCATCGCCGCAACGATGGTCATCGCGGTGCCAACGGGCATCAAGATCTTCTCGTGGATCGCGACGATGTGGGGCGGTTCGATCGAGTTCAAAGTGCCGATGCTCTGGGCGATCGGCTTCATCTTCCTGTTCACGGTTGGCGGCGTCACCGGCGTCGTGCTCGCGAACTCTGGCATCGATACGGCGCTGCACGACACGTATTACGTCGTCGCGCACTTCCACTACGTGCTCTCGCTCGGCGCCGTTTTCGGCATCTTCGCGGGCTTCTACTACTGGATCCCGAAGATGAGCGGCTATCGCTACAATGGTTTCCTCGGCGGCCTGCACTTCTGGCTGATGTTCATCGGCGTGAACGTGATCTTCTTCCCGCAGCACTTCTTGGGTCTCCAAGGCATGCCGCGCCGCTATATCGATTACCCGGAAGCCTTCGCTTACTGGAACCACATCTCTTCGATCGGCTATCTCATCACGATCGCCGGTGTTGCGGTGTTCCTGATCATGTTGGCGGAAATGTTCATCGTGCGCCGTAAGGCCGGCGCCAATCCTTGGGGTGAGGGCGCGACAACGCTCGAATGGACGCTCTCGTCGCCGCCGCCCTTCCACCAGTTCAACGAACTCCCGGTGATCAAGCCGGACTCGCACCACTAAGGAGCGACGTGGCCGACGTCAGTTTCACGCACGACCGCACAGCAAGCGCGAGCGACTATCTCGCGCTGTTGAAGCCGCGCGTGATGTCGTTGGTCGTGTTCACCGGGCTCGTCGGCTACATGGCCGCGCCGGGGCCTGGCGACTTCGTGCTGGGCTTCGCCGCGATCCTCGCGATCGCCGTTGCAGCTGGCGCATCGGGCGCGCTCAACATGTGGTTCGATAGCGATATCGACGCTGTGATGAGCCGCACGCGTACGCGCCCAATCCCCGCCGGCCGCGTGCCGCGCGAGGAAGCGCTGATGCTTGGGCTCACGCTCTCGGTGCTCAGCGTTGTGACTATGCAACTGGCGGCGAACACGCTCGCCGCAGCGCTGCTTGCGTTCACGATCTTCTTCTACGCTGTCGTTTATACGATGTGGCTGAAGCGCTCGACGCCGCAGAACATCGTCATTGGCGGTTTGGCCGGCGCATTACCGCCGGCGATTGCATGGGCCGCGAAGGCGGGATCGCTTTCACTCGATCCGGTGCTGCTGGTGGCGATCATCTTCTTCTGGACGCCGCCGCACTTCTGGGCGCTGTCGCTGTTGCAGAAGGATGATTACGCAGCGGCGCGCGTGCCGATGCTGCCGGTCACGCACGGCGCCAAGGCGACGCGCGTTCAAATCTTCGCTTACTCGCTCTTGCTGGCGCCGCTCGCGGTGACGCCGGTGCTTACGGGTCTTGGCGGCATGATCTACGGCTCGATTGCCGTGCTCGGCGGCGCGTTCTTTGTGTTTCTCGCGACCCGCGTGCTGATGTCGCGCGCTGGTGAGGGCGTGCCAGCCGAAGATAAGCGCGCGCGCGATCTTTTCGGCTTCTCGATCCTCTATCTGTTCGCGCTGTTCGCCGCGATCCTCGCCGAACGAGGCTTCGCATGATGGCTGCAGACAACGATATCCGCGAGACCGTTACGCTGACGCCGGACGAATTGAAGGCGCGCAAGCGCCGCAATGTCTGGATCGCGCTGGCGATCACCGCGTTCGTGCTGCTCGTGTTTCTGATCTCGATGGTGAAGGTCGAGAGCGGCATCGTGGCGGGTGGCTCATGACCCCGGATAAGAAACGCCACGCGCGCACAGCGCTCATCGCCGGCGCCGTCGTGCTCGGCATGACTGGCATGGCCTTCGCTGCTGTGCCGCTTTACAAAGCCTTTTGCCGCGTCACCGGCTATGGCGGCACTACGCAGGAAGCTCAAGCCGCGCCCGCGCAAATCCTCGATCGCCGTATTGAGGTGCGCTTTGACGCCAATCACTCTCCCGATCTGCCGGTCGAGTTCGCGCCGAAGCAAGCTTCGGAGCATTTGCGCATCGGCGAGACCGGCCTTGCATTCTACCGCGTGCGCAACACCTCGAACGAGCCTGTCGTCGCGCGCGCCACCTACAACGTCACGCCGCACGTGGCGGGTCAGTATTTCGCGAAGCTAGAGTGCTTCTGCTTCACCGACCGCGTGATCGCGCCGGGGGCGGAGGCCGATCTTCCTGTCGTGTTTTTTGTAGATCCGGAAATCGTCAACGATCCGGACACGCGCGACATCACCACGCTAACTTTATCTTACACCTTCTTCCGCTCTACCTCGCCTGACGCACAGGCGCTGTTGGACGCGGCTGAAGGCCAAACGAGCTAACGCTGAGGGATCGACATGGCGCACGGCGACGTCAAACACGACTATCACTTGGTCAATCCGAGCCCGTGGCCATTCGTGGCCTCTGTCGGCGCGTTGATCGCGGCCGTCGGCGCGGTTGTGCTGATGCGCGGCATCGCAGCGGAGGGGATGCTGGCTAAGGGCCAGTGGTATCTCTTCGGCGCTGGCGCGATCATCTTGATCTTCACCTGCGTCGGCTGGTGGGGCGATGTGATCAAGGAAAGCCGTCAAGGCGATCACACGCCGGTCGTCGATATCGGTCTGCGCTACGGGATGATCCTCTTCATCGCGTCGGAAGTGATGTTCTTCGTCGCCTGGTTCTGGATGTTCTTCGAACTGGCGATCGATCACGGCCAGCGTGCGCATTGGATCGTGCCGACGTGGGATGCCGCAACGACCGCGGCTTGGGCCAACTGGCCGCCGCCACACGTTGAAACGTTCGACCCGTTCCACCTGCCGCTGATGAACACGCTCATTCTGTTGCTCTCGGGCACGACGGTGACGTGGGCGCACCACGCGCTGCAAAGCGGCGACCGCAAGGGTGCCCGCAACGGCCTGATCCTGACTGTGCTGCTGGGCCTGATGTTCAGCTACATCCAGTTCGGCGTTGAGTATCCGGAAGCGGGCTTTGCGTTCGGCAACCAAGGCGATGTTACGAACGCCACCGTCTATGGCGCGTCGTTCTTCATGGCGACGGGCTTCCACGGCTTCCACGTCGTGATCGGCACGATCTTCCTCGCTGTCTGCCTGCTGCGTGTGCTTGCGGGCCAGATGACGCCGCAAAAGCACTTCGGCCTCGAGGCCGCTGCTTGGTATTGGCACTTCGTTGACGTGGTGTGGCTCTTCCTCTTCACCTTCGTCTACGTGATGCCTTACCTGACGATGCAGAATTGAGCGAGACGCGGCCCTCTCCATGGGCCGCGGGGCTCCTGCTTCGCTGCCCTGAGTGCGGCAAGGCGGGCGTGTTCAGCGCGTATCTGCGTTTGCGTGATGCGTGCCCGGCTTGCGGCGCCGATTTCAAAGGCGCTGACGCTGGCGACGGGCCTGCTGTGTTCGTCGTTCTGATCGTCGGCGCGATCGTCGCGCCGTTGCTTATCATCCTGCAGGTTGGGCTCGATCTTCCGGACACGCTGGCGCTAGGCATCACGATCGTAACGGCGATCGTGCTTTGCATCGCTTTCCTGCCGCCATTCAAGGCGACGCTGTTCGCGCTGCAGTGGAAGCACAAGGCGCGTGAAGCGACGCACAAGGACGTGGAATGATCAGCTTCAAACCACTGCCATTGATGTCGCTGCTGACCATCATCGCGTTCGCGATCCTGATCGCGTTCGGCCGTTGGCAGTGGGAAAAGTACGAGATCAAAAGCGCTGCCGCCGAAGAGCCAGTGGCGGAGATGACGATCGCAAGCTACCAGCCGGTCGAAGCGGGCATTCAGTTCGTGTTCGCCGTTCGCCCCGACACGCACGAGCAGGGCTGGCGTGTGTTCACGCCGGTGCAGGAAGGCGACAGCGTCATCTTCGTCGATGGCGACTTCGTTGTCGGCAAGGATTCGCCGAGTCCAGGTGAAGTGCGCGTGCCGGCGGCGATGCGCTTCGGCGCGCCGATCAGCGGCGCTTCTATTCGCCCCGAAGAACCGGGACCGTTCACGGCGCCGCCGCGTCCGCTGGCGCGCCGTTGGTACGCTGTCGATCTCGCCGCGATGGGACGCAATGCCGGGCTGGAGAACGTCGCTGATTATTACATTGCTGGCGCTTACGTGGGCGCGGACGGGCGTGCGGCCGCCAATCCATTTGCCATGGCCGCAGGCGCCGATGCGATGCCGCCGGCGCGGCACCTGGGTTACGCGCTCACCTGGTACGGTTTAGCGATCGTTCTCCTGGTGATCTATTTCGCCTACCATACCAGCGTCGGCCGGCTCGCCCTGCGGCGACCGCGCCCACGCGAGGACTGATGCGCTACATCTCAACGCGAGGCCAAGCGCCGGCGGTTTCTTTTCTGGATGCAGTGCTTGCAGGCATGGCGCCGGACGGCGGGCTCTATGTGCCGGAGAGTTGGCCTGCGCTGACTGACGGACTCGTTGCTGGACGTGAGACGCCGCCACATATCGCCAGCGGCTATGTAGCACACAGCGGCTACGGGTTCGCGGCCGGCGCTGCGATGGCGTCGTTGTCTGGCGGCGCTTTCAACGAGAACCAGGCATGGGATCTGGCGGCAGACGTCTACCACAACGAGAAGTGTTGGCCACCAGCGGTCACGCCGCTCGTGCAGATAGGTTCCGGCGCTTGGCTGCTTGAGCTGTTTCACGGCCCGAGTTTGTCTTTCAAAGACGTGGCGATGCAGCTTATTGCGCCGCTCTATGATCGCGCACTCCAAGAGCGCGGCGAAAAGCTGACCGTCCTGTGCGCGACGAGCGGAGATACAGGCGGGGCGGCGGTCGAGGCGCTCAAGAGAAGGAAGCACCTTGATCTCGTGGTGCTGTTGCCGAAAGGGCGGGTGTCAGAAGTCCAGCGGCGCTTTATGACGACTTCTGAAGCCGACAACATTCACCCGATTGAGATCGACGGCGATTTCGACGCTTGTCAGGCCATCGTTAAAGCGATGTTCGCCGATCGCGATTTCGCAACGCGTGCGCGACTGTCGGCGGTCAACTCCATCAATTGGGCGCGAATTCTAGCGCAGTCTGTGTATTACCACGTCGCCGCGCAGATATTGTGTGGGCAGGGGCCAGTCAGCTTCTCCGTGCCCACGGGCAATTTTGGAGACGCGTACTCCGGCTTCGTCGCCAAACGCATGGGTGCGCCGATTGGCGCCATTAATATTGCTACCAATGCCAATGACATTCTCAATCGCGCTTTGGAAACGGGTGAGTATGCGCGCGCTGGCATGTCGGTCGCAACACTGTCGCCGGCAATGGACATTCAAGTCGCGTCGAACTTTGAACGTATCCTGTTCGAGGCACTTGATCGCGACGGCGAGCATGTGAAGCGCCTTTTCGGTGACTTCGCTGTATCCGGTCGATTTGAAATTCCCGCGACGGCGCGGCGCTTTCTGCGTGAGCACTTCACAAGCTGGACCATCGATGACGAAGAGACTTTGTCATCGATGAAGCATGCGTTCGAACATCAGGGGCAGTTCGTTTGCCCCCACACCGCTATTGGGCTCGCGGCGGCAGCAAAGCAACTCGACGAAGATTACCCGCAGCAATTGGGCTTGCCTATAGTCCACCTCGCGACCGCCCATCCGGCGAAATTTCCCGAGACGGTAGAGCGCGCTACGGGTGTGCGTCCTGAACTGCCCGCAAAGTGCGCGGATCTCTTCCAGCGCAGTGAAAAGTTTGACTCTCTGCCCGCCGACGCCGAAGCGGTGAAGCAATATATTCGCGAACGGAGCAGGGCGTGGTCGTGATGGCGCAGAAAAATATGGACCACATGTGTGTGAAAGTTGGAGCGCGCCGCCTCCGGCCGCGCATGCGTCGCCAGAGGCGCCGCGCTCCCAATCACACGCCGGCGGTCCGTATATGAGCGAGCTAGAACTTGTTCGCTTGCCGAATGGCGTGCGCATTGCACTGGACCCGATGCCGGGTTTGGCGACGGCGGCGCTAGGCGTCTGGCAGCGTGTTGGCGCGCGCTGGGAGCCAGCGGAGCTGAACGGCGTCGCGCATCTCTTTGAGCACATGGCGTTTAAGGGCGCGGGTTCGCGCGATGCGCGCCAGTTTGCTGAGGCGATCGAGAACGCCGGCGCGAGCATGAACGCAGCCACGGGCTATGAGCGCACGTCGTATTATGCGCGCACAGTTGCCGAGCAGGCGCCGTTTGCGCTCGATCTTATCGCCGATATTTTGTTCGAGCCGCATTGGGCGCCCGACGATCTTGAGAAAGAAAAGGGCGTCGTTGCGCAGGAGCGCGGTGAGGCGTTCGATGCGCCGGATGATCGGGTGTTCGAACTGCACCAATCAGCGCTCTACAAGGATCAACCGCTCGGGCGGCCTATTCTCGGCACAGATGAGGCCTTGAAGAACATCAGCGTCGAAACGCTGATCAACTTCCGCGCCGCGCACATGACGCCCGAGCGCGTGGTGATCAGCATCGCTGGAGCGTTTGATCGCAACGCCATCATTGATAGCGCGACGCGCCGGTTTGGCGGCCTTACGGCAAAGCCTGATCCAGAACGAGAAGCCGCGCGGCCCCAAGCGGGCTCTGCCAGCGAGACACGAAAGCTGGAGCAAACGCATCTCGTGTTCTCGTGGCCATCGCCGCCCGCCGGGAGCGATGGGCTCTATGCCGCGCGGATGCTGTCGGAGATTTTCGGCGGCGGCATGTCATCGCGACTCTTTCAGGAAGTGCGCGAGACGCGAGGGCTGGTTTACGCGATCGATTCCGCGACGGACACGTTGGAAGATGACGGTCGACTGAGCGTTTATGCCGGCTGCTCCGCGCAGCACGCGCGCGAGGTGGCCGAAGTCGTGCGCGGTCAGCTGGAGCTGATGGCGGCGAAGGGCCCAACTGAGGCGGAGCTCAATCGCGCCAAAGCGGTCACGCGGTCCTCTATGCTTATGGGGTTGGAGGCGCCCAGCGCCCGCGCGGAAGCGCGCGTCAGCCAGCTCTTTCTGCGCGACAAGCTCACCGACTTCGCCGAGCTCCGCGCGCGCATGGATGCTGTCACGTGCGAGCAGGTCCAGGCCATCGCCGCCAAGGCGCTCGAGGGCCCGGCCTGCGCGGCTGCGATTGGTCCTAAAGCGGGCCATGGCGCGCTTGAGGCTTTTGGGGCAAAATGAGCCGTCATGGCTTTGATGCGGAAGGACAATGACGGCTTGCGCCGGGTCGACGGGGAGGGTGTCTACCTCCGCGCGCCGGAGCTGCGTGATTTCCAAGAATGGGCCGACGTCCGCGAGGCCAGCCGCAATTTCCTGACGCCGTGGGAGCCCACATGGGCGCAGGATGAGACCTCGCGCGGCTCCTATCGCTACAAATTGCGGCGCTACACGGAAGATGCGCGCGATGACAAAGCGCATGCGCTGTTCGTGTTTCGTGAAGGGGACGACGCGCTCGTTGGCGGTGTGACGCTTTCAAACATCCGCCGCGGCGTCGCGCAGACCGCTTCCCTCGGCTATTGGGCCGGCCAGATGCACACTGGCAACGGCTACATCACCGGCGCCGTGCGCGCGGTGGTGCGTTATGCGTTTGAAGACTTGGATCTGCATCGCGTTGAAGCGGCATGCCAACCGGATAACGCGCCGTCGAAACGCGTGCTGGAGAAGTGTGGCTTCACGCACGAGGGCATGGCGAAAGCGTACCTGAAGATCAACGGCGCGTGGCGCGATCACTTGCTGTTCGGGATCGTGAATAGCGGCGTTTAGGAAGCGCTCGTTTGATGCTCGATCAAGTCACAGTCATTGTTGGTGCAAATTCTAACGACATCACGGTCGGGTTGCCGCAACTCGACTCCAGCATTGACGAAGCCGAGAGGCGCCTCCGGGTTCGGTTTTCCGCCAGCTACCGGGAGTTTTTGCGTCGATGGGGTTGGATGCGTTTCGGCCGGAATGCCTATTTCGGTCTGGGGACCACCGCGGAGCACGTCGTTACTGAAACTGAGCGTGCCAGACGGAATTTTGGGGTGACTTCCAACTTTGTTTTGATCGCAGATCACGGTGGTGATGAGTTGGCATGTCTAGACACAAGCGCTCTGGGGTCTGACGACGAGTGTCCAATGGTGATGTGGAACTGCACCCACGGAGGTCCTGGGAGGACGCTAGCAACTAGCTTCGAGAGCTTTCTTCAGCGCGATATCGAGGGCTTGTTGTCTTAGTTCTGAACCCCGCGCGTTCGCGCGGGATATGTGAAGTGCTAAATCGCGTCCAGCCCCACATCCAGCGACCGCGCTGAGTGAGTCAGCGCGCCAACGCTGATCACGTCGACGCCCGTCTCCGCCACCGCTGCCACGTTTTCAATTGTGATGCCGCCTGAGGCTTCCAGCAGCGTTGAGCCATTGGCCATCTTCACCGCCGTTCGCATGTCGGCTTGCGAGAAGTTATCGAGCAGGATTGCGCTGGGGCCGTAGGGTAGCGCTTCGCGGAGCTGTTCGAGGGTGTCGACTTCGATCTCGATGCACATCAGGTGCGGGGCCGCATCGCGGGCGCGTTCGAGGGCGATGCCGACTCCGCCGGCTGCGGCGATGTGATTGTCTTTGATCAGCATCGCATCGTCCAAGCCGTAGCGGTGCGCGCCACCGCCGCCGAGGCGCACGGCGCGTTTTTCGAGCGCGCGCATGCCGGGGGTGGTTTTGCGGGTTGAGGCGACGATGGCGTTGGAGCCTTCGACGGCGTCGACATAGACTCTGGTCAGAGTGGCGATCCCGCTCAAGCGGCCGATGAAGTTCAGCATGGTGCGCTCTGCCATCAGCATCGAGCGGGCCGCGCCGTCGATCTCCATGATCGTGTCGCCGGTTTTCACGCGCGCGCCATCGGGTGCGCGGATCGTGAACACCAAGTCCGGATCGATCATCGCGCCGGCGAGGATCGCGGCATCGAGGCCGGCGACAACGCCAGCTTCACGCGCCCGCAGCGCCCAGCGGCCTTGCGTCTCGGGATCGATCAACGCGTCGGTCGTGACATCGCCCGCAACGCCGAGATCTTCGGCAAGCGCGAGCTTCACGATCGGCTCGAGCACGACGTCAGGAAGCGGCGGCAGCATCGGGCGCACTTGTTGTGACGAACGTGCGTTGCGGTGTCGCGACATCGGGATAATCGCTCCTGAAGTGCGCGCCGCGGCTCTCGTGTCGGCTGAGCGCGGCGCTGAGTATGAGTTGGCTTGCAACAAGCGCATTGGCTTGGCCATGGCTTTCGCTGAGCGCGTGAACGTGGGCGAGGGCGCGTTTGAGTCCGGCGCCGTCTCTGACGACGTTCGCGTCCGCTTCCATAAGCCGGCGAAGTTCAGCGCGAGGTCCGTCAGCGAGTGTTGGCGGCGCGG